>JAGXST010000197.1 GCA_018335555.1 Actinomycetota bacterium
CGCCGCGGGGGGGGGGTCAGAACAGGATGGTGGTGACGGCCAGGACGGCGACGGCGGCGACGAGGACGCGGACGGCCGCGGACCGGGCGCGCGACGCCTCGACGAACAGCACCTTGCCGGCGATCAGGCCGCCGATGAACCCGCCGAGGTGGCCGCCGACCGAGATGTTGGGGATCACGAACGTGATCACGAGGTTGAGCAGGATGAGGCCGCCGATACTGGTGCGCCACGGGTCGATGCCACGGGCCCGCATCCCCACCGTGGCCGCGCCCATCAGGCCGAAGACCGCCCCCGAGGCGCCGACGGTCACACCGACCGGATGGGTGGCGAACAGCCACCCGAGCACCGGGATGCCGGCCAGTGGGGTGTAGGCCGTCAACCAGGCCAGCCCGACGACGCCGATCGCGCCGCCTGCGAGACCGGCGAGGTAGAGCGCACCGAAGCGGACGTGGCCGAGGACCGGTTCGAGCATGTGGCCGAGTTGCCACAGCAGCAGGCCGTTGAAGCCGATGTGCATCAGCCCGACGTGCAGGAACGCGCTGGTGATCTGTCGCCACGGCTCGCTGCCCGCCAGGGCCGGCACGAGGCCGAACTCGCGGGTCAGCGGCACCGCCATCGACAACAGGTAGACCGCGGCGATGGCACCGACCAGCACCCTCGTCACCGTCGGCTCGACCAGCAGTTCCCGCACGGAACGGACCCGTTGGCCGCCCTGGGCGCACTCGGGGCACTGGTAGCCGACCGGCGCGTCGATCATGTCGTCGGTGCAGATCGGGCGCTCGCAGCGCGAACAGCGCAACCGCGCCTCCCGGTCGGGGTGGCGGTAGCAGACGGTCGTGCTGGTCTCGTGGTCGGACACGTTCGCGGCGGCCTCGACGGGGGGCCGCGAAGGTACCGGCGCCACGTCAGCGGGTGCGCGTCACCTTCTGCAGCCCCTCGGGAGCGTCGAGGTCACGGCCCCGGCCGGCGGCCATCGCGGCTGCCAGCCGCTGTGCCGGGACGATCGAGGTGACCGGGGTCAGCCACGCCGCCGGCTCTGCGGGCAACCAGATCGGCAGGTCTGCCGCCGCGAGCAGGTCGCGGTCCGCGCCGAGCGCGACGACCGTCGCGCCCCGGTCACGCAACGGTGCGACGAGATCGCGCAGTCCCGGCAGACTCGGTTCGGTCGGGGCGATCAGGAGTGCCCCGGCACCCTCGTCGACGGCCGCGATGGGGCCGTGCAGCAGGTCGGGCGGCGAGTAGGCCTCGGCCACGACGCCGCTCAGTTCGCGGACCTTCAGTGCTGCCTCGAACGCGGTCCCGTAGTTGAGTCCGCGGCCCGCAGCCAGCAGGTGCCGGCAGTCCCGCAAGCCGAGTGCGGCGGCGTCCGCGGCGTCTGCGGTGTCGACCACGGCCTGCATCACCTCCGGCAGGCGGCGCAGGTCGTCGACGAGTTCTGCCCGCTGTTCGCCCTCGGTGCGGGCCACGCTGAGCAGGGCCAGGGCCACCAGGGACGACGTGTAGGTCTTCGTCGCGGCGACCGAGGCCTCGGGGCCGGTACCGAGTTCCACGACGTCGGTCGCGGCTGCGGCCAGCGGCGAGCCGGGATCGTTGGTGATCGCCAGCGCCGGCCGGCCCTGTCGCCGTGCCGCGTCCAGCACGCCCACGACGTCGGGGGACTGGCCGGACTGCGACACCGCCACGACCAGTGCGTCGGTGAAGTCGGGCTCGACCCCGTAGATCGAACCGAGGGACGGCGTCGCGAGCGCGACCGGTAGACGGTGGTGGATGCCCAACAGGTACTGGGCGTAGCGGGCCGCGTTGTCGGACGACCCGCGGGCGACCAGCACCACGAAGCGGACGTCGTCGCGCCAGATCGCGTCCGCGTGTCGGTCGAGCGCGGGGATCTCGGCGTCGAGCAGGCGCGTGACGGCCTCGGGCTGCTCGGCGATCTCTTCGAAGAGGCGGCTCACGACGCGGCCGCCTCGCGCCCGGCGGCGACGACGCCGTGCAGTCCGCCGTCCCCCTCGAGCACGACCAGGTCGGCGGGGGACCCGGGCCGCAGCGACGCGAGTTCCGGCCGCCCGAGCAGCGCCGCCGGCACCGAGGTGGCCGCCGCGACCGCCTCGACCAGCGGGATGCCGAGGTGGACGACGTTGCTGACCGCATCCGGCATCGTCAGGGCGCTCCCGGCCAGGGTGCCGTCGGCACGGCGCACCACGCCGTCGGCGACCCGGACCGCGACGTCGCCGAGGCGGTAGTCGCCGTCCCCGAGGCCCGCCGCCGCGACCGCGTCGGTGACCAGCGCGGTCCGACCACGCGCCGCGGCGAAGGTCAGGCGGACGGTCTCGGGGGCGAGGTGGTGTCCGTCGACGATGATCGGTACCACCACGTCGGCCCGGCTGAGTGCGACGCCGGGCAGCGCAGGCCGCCGGGGCGAGAACGAACTCATCGCGTTGAACAGGTGGGTGACGGCCCGGGCGCCCCGGTCGAAGCCGGCGTGCGCCGCCGCTGCGTCCGCGGCGCTGTGTCCGAGGGCGACCACGATCCCGCGGCGCACGAGGTCGTCCACGAGGTCGAGTGCACCTGGCAGCTCGGGTGCCAGGGTCGCGTAGGTGACCGGTCCCGCGTCGAGCAGACGTCGCAGCAGGTCGGGGTCGGGGTCGCGACGGTGCTCGAAGGGATGCGTGCCGAGCCGTGCGGGCGCCAGGAACGGTCCCTCGAGGTGGACGCCCACGATGTGGGCGCCTCCGTGGTCACCACTGGCGACGACCCCGGCGATGGTGCGCAGGGCCCGCACGGTGTCCGCCTCGGCCGAGGTGATCAGGGTCGGCTGCCAGGCCTGGACGCCGGTGGCCGCCAGCGCGGCCGAGGCCGCCCGGACCCCGTCGGCATCGGCCGCGAGCAGGTCGACACCGGCGAAACCGTTGACCTGCAGGTCGACGAAGCCGCGGGCGACGACCCGGCCCGTGCCCGCGGGCGGCAGATCGACCGCGGTGACCCGACCGCCGACCACCTCGACGTCGCCGGGGCGCAGCGCGCCTGTGTCGACGTACGCGTCCACTCCGAGTCTCATGTCACCTCGTGGGCAGGCGGGCGTGTCGGCGCGCTGACCACGGCGCGACGCACGGGAGCGTTCAGGGGAGCGGGGAGGCGCAGCGGTCCGGCCCCCGGCGTGACGGAGCCGAGGACGCGCGGTCCCGCGGCACCGGTGGCCGACGGCACCGTCCCGGCGGCACCGTGCCAGGTCAGCCAACCGAGCAGGGCGAACGCGATCGCCTCCTTGCCGTCGACCGGCAGCCCGATCTCGTCGCTGGTGGACCAGGTGGCGTCGACGTCGGCCAGGCGGCGCTCGAGGGCCGCCACGAGGCCGGTGTTGTGCACGCCGCCGCCGCTGCCCACCACCCGGCGCACCCCGTGGCGTCGCACGTGGTCGGCGACCGCGACGGCGACCGCCTCGGCGAGCGTGGCGAGGCGGTCATCGAGTCGGTCGACGGGCGCGGCAGCCAGGGCGTCGGCGAGGTAGTCGCCGTGATAGCGCTCCTTGCCGGTCGACTTCGGTGGCGGGGCCGCGAGGAACGGGTCGTCGAGCAGGACCGCGAGCAGGCGGTCGTCGACCGTGCCGCTCGCGGTCAGCCGACCGCCCTCGTCGAGGTGGCCGTCGCCGGCAGCGCGCATCGCCGCGTCGAGCAGGGCGTTGGCCGGCCCGGCGTCGAAGGCCAGGGTCGGCCGTTCCGGGTCCACCACCGTGAGGTTCGCGATACCGCCCAGGTTGAGCGCGGCGACCGGCTGGGCCGCTTCGCTGAGCACCAGTTCGTCGAGCCGGCTGACCAGCGGGGCCCCCTGCCCGCCGGCGGCGACGTCGCGGGCCCGCAGGTCGGCGACCACCGGCAGACCGGTCGCCTCGGCGACCTCGGCCGGCTGACCCAGTTGCAGCGTCGCGAGCACCCGGCCGTCCTGCACCTCGTGGTGCACCGTCTGCCCGTGGCTGACCACGA
>JAGXST010000198.1 GCA_018335555.1 Actinomycetota bacterium
TTCGCGTCCGTCCCGGTGAGCTCACCGCGGGCATCGGCGACCAGCATGACATCGATGTCGGGCAGGAACTCGTGCAGCGGCGGGTCCAGCAACCGGACCGTCACCGGCAGGCCGTCCATCGCTTCGAGCAGGGCCTCGAAATCGCCCTGCTGGACCTCCTCGAGTGCTTCGAGCGACGTGCGTCGCGCCTCGTCGCTGTCGGCCAGGATCACGGACTGGATCAGTGGGAGCCGGTCACCGAGGAACTGGTGCTCGGTCCGGCACAGACCGATCCCCATCGCGCCGGCTTCCCGCGCGACGGTGGCATCCTGCGCCGTGTCCGCGTTCGCGATCACGACCATGCGCCGAACCTCGTCGCTCCAGGCGAGCAGCCGTTGCAGCTCCGGCGGCGTGTCCGGTGGCAGCACCGGCACCTCGCCGAGCACCACGTCACCGGTCGTGCCGTCGATCGAGACCAGGTCACCGGCCAGGATGCGGATGCCGTTCACCGTGGCGTACGTGCCGCTGCGGTCGACGACGAGTTCCTCGGCACCACAGACCGCCGGCGTCCCGAGTCCGCGTGCCACGACCGCGGCGTGACTGACGAGGCCGCCGCGGCTGGTCAGGATGCCCTGGGCTGCGACCATGCCGTGGAAGTCCGCCGGCGAGGTGTTGGTGCGGATCAGCAGCACCCGTTCCCCGTCCGCGGCCTGACGCTCGGCGTCGTCCGCGTCGAATACCGCCCGGCCGCAGGCGGAGCCCGGTGACGCCGGCAGACCCCGGGTGAGCACCTCGTAGCGGGCATTGCGGTCGAAGCGCGGGTGGAGCAACCGTTCGAGTTCGTCGGTGCGGAAGCGACGCAGTGCGTCCTCACGGGTGATCAGGCCTTCCTCGGCCATCTCGACCGCCATCCGCAGCGACGCCAGGGCGGTGCGCTTGCCGACGCGGGTCTGCAGCATGTACAGCTTGCCGTGCTCGACGGTGAACTCGACGTCACACATGTCCCGGTAGCGCGCCTCGAGGGCGTGCATCACCCGGTCGAGTTCGAGTGCGCACTCGGGGAAGTGGACCGCGAGCTGGTCCAGCGGCAGCGTGTTGCGCACGCCCGAGACCACGTCCTCGCCCTGCGCGTTGCGCAGGAAGTCACCGACGGGCCGGCGCTCGCCGGTGGCGGGGTCGCGGGTGAATGCCACGCCCGTCCCCGAGTCGGTTCCGGCGTTGCCGAACACCATCAGCTGCACGTTGACGGCGGTGCCCAGGTCGTCGGCGATGCCCTCGACCCTGCGGTAGTCACGGGCGCGACGGCCGTTCCAGGACCGAAACACCGCGGAGACGGCCGCCTCGAGCTGCTCCCACGGGTCGGCAGGGAACGGCCGCTCGGCCTGGTCGGCGATCGTGACCTCGAGCACCCCGATCAGGTCCTCGAGACCGATCAGGTCGAGGCCGCTGGCGTCCTTGACGCCGTGCATCGACAGCACGCGCTGCGCGGCACGGTGCAGCGCCTCGCTGTCCACGTCGAGCACCACGCTGGCGTACAGCTCGAGCAGGCGGCGGTAGGCGTCGGCCGCGAACCACGGGTCGCCGGTGCGGGTCGCCAGCCCGAGGCGCGACGTGTTGGTCAGGCCCAGGTTGAGGACGGTGTCCATCATGCCCGGCATGGAGAACGCGGCGCCGGAACGAACCGACACCAACAGCGGCCGGTCCGGGTCACCGAACCGCTGCCCGGTCTCCTGCTCGAGTTCGGCGATCACGACCCGCAGTTCGTCGAGCAGACCGTCGGGGAGCCCGCCGGTCTCGAGGTAGGCACGGCAGGCATCGGTCGTGATCGTGAAGCCGTCGGGGACCGGCAGCCGCATCCGCGTCATCTCGGCGAGGTTGGCGCCCTTGCCGCCCAACAGGAAGCGCTGGTCGACGGTCCCTTCGCTGAAGCGGCGGATCCAGCGCAACTGGGGGACGGGCGGCGGGTCGGCCGCCTTCGGGGGTCGGGGTGTGATGGTGGCACTCATGCTCGAAGCCTCCTGCGAGGTCGTGGTCCGGGGCCGGAGCGCGGCACCGGCGGTGAATCTGGACGCCTGGATGCCCGGAATCCGTTGGAGCCGTTGCGCTGTTCGAACAGCACCAGCGCGACGCAGGTGCTGACGAACACGACGGTCAACAGGGCGAGCAGGAGGGGTCGCGCCGGGTGCAGGTGGCGCGCGTCGATGACCGAGATCGCGGTCAACGCGGCGGCGAGGGTGGCGGTCGAGACCGCAAAGGCGGCCTTCGCGGCACGCGGCGAGCGTGGAGCGAGCATGGCTCCGACTCCTCGCGTCGGGGACCGGCGACCCGCCTGGCCCGCCGTTGCCGACGCAGTGCGAGTGTCCCCGGACAGCACGAGGGGGCACAGAGTCCGAAGACCCGGCGGCGTCTGCCGGGCGGCCCCTGGGACGAAGCCCTTGCGATCACGACCTGTGTGGCTGCAACCGTGTGCGCAGGCGGGTTCGGCTACACGGATGCGGCGGCGTACTCGGCGACCAGCCAGCCGCCGAGGTCGTCGAGGACGGCTTCGATCGCGACGTCCGGCTCGGAAACCGGGTCCCCGGCCCAGCCGAGGGCCGCGCGTGCGAGGTGGTGGAGGTGAGGCGCATGCCGGGCGACGAGGTCGACCGCGGCTGCACGGTCGGTCGACCAGCCGCCGTCGCGGGCGCTCAGCAGCGTCGCGGCGGCCATCAGTACCTTGCGTGCCGCCCGCGCCGCCAGGGCACGCCCGACCGCCGGGTCGTCGGCCGCCTCGATGCGCGGCCGCACGGAGCGCAGCACCTCGGCGAGGTTGCCGTTGAAGCCGACGGCGAGGTCGAGCGACGCCCGCGCCGGGGGAAAGGCCGCGGCGAGGTCCGGCCCGTCGACGCATCGGCAGTAGTGCTTGAGAAAGGCCCGTTCGGCGACGCCCGCGCGGTCGTCGCGGTCGAGGGTCTCGAGGTCCCCCGCGCCGATACCGACCTCGCGCACGATCGCTGCGTGCCGGGCCGAGAGCACCTCCGCGGCCGTCGCGATGTCGTCGGCACGGGGTGTGACCAGCAGCGCGACGAGGTCGACGTCCGAGGTGGGTGGGCGCGCCTGCCCGGTCGCCACGCTGCCGTACAGATGCACGCTGTGCAGGTCGTCACCCAGGCGCGTGCGCAACTCCACGACCGCATCGGCGACCACCTCGTCGTACGGTGGCATCAGCGGGCCGTCGTGCACGCCGGTGGTGATGGTCCCGTCCGCCGCGACACCCTCGCGCGGGTCACGCACCGTGGTGCCTTCCCGGCGGTTCAGACGATGGGCAGCGGTGCACCGGGCTGGCCGGCCGACGGCGCCCAGGCCTTGGCGTCCATGGCCTGTTGGCCGGCGTGGTAGCTCGAGCGCACCATCGGGCCCGACTCGACGTGGTCGAACCCGAGTTCGGCCTCGCCGTACTCGCGGAAGTGGGCGAACTGGGCCGGCGTCACGTAGCGGTCCAGGTGGAGGTGGTTCGCCGAGGGCTGCAGGTACTGGCCGATGGTCAGCGTGTTGACCCCGGCCGCCTTCAGGTCACGCATGCACGCCAGGATCTCGTCGTCGGTCTCGCCCATGCCGGCGATCAGGTTCGACTTGATCGCCGTGGTGTCCGGGAACCGCTGGCGGGCGAGCGCGAGGAACTCGAGGCCTCGGTCGTAGTCGAACGACGGACGGATCAGCGGGAACAACCGGCGCGTCGTCTCGAGGTTGAACGCGAACACGTCCGGTTCGGCGGCCACGACCTGCTCGAGGGCGGCCGCACCCTTCATCGGGTCGAGTCCGAAGCCGAAGTCGCTGGGCAGCACCTCGACGCCGACGTCGGGCGTGCGGGCACGGATCTGGCGGATCGTCTCGGCGACCAGCCAGGCGCCGGAGTCGTCGAGGTCGTCGCGGGCGACCATCGTCACGACCGCGAAGCGCAACTGCAGGTGCTCGACCGCCTCGGCGACGCGACGCGGCTCGTCGATGTCGTAGCCCTTCGGCTTGCCGGTCTTGATCTGGCAGAACCCGCACCGCCTGGTGCAGTCCTCGCCACCGATCAGGAACGTGGCCTCGCGCATCTCCCAGCACTCGTAGATGTTGGGGCAGCGGGCCTGCGCGCACACGGTGTTGAGTTCGAGGCCCTCCATCAGCTTGGTGACGTCCTTGAAGTTGTCACCGAAGCTGGCCTTGACCTTGAGCCACTCGGGCTTGCGGCCCTCCGGCAGCGTGGTGTCGATCGACTTGCGCACCACGCCGGCGCGCTGGATCTGTTCGCGGCCGAGCACGTTCAGGGTGCGTGCACCGGGTGGAACGACGGGTCGGTCGGTCACGAGGCGACCTTCGAGATCGAGGGGAGGAGGGCGTCCAGGGACGTCGGTTCGAGGGTAGCGGCGAGCACCTCGGCCATCGCCGCCTGCACCCGCTCGGCCATCTCGTCGACGGTCACGTCGATGCCGAGGGAGGCCAGCGAGCACACGCCGCGGTCGGTGATCCCGCAAGGAACGATGCCGGTGAAGTCGTCGAGGTTCGGGCGCACGTTGAGCGCGAACCCGTGGGTGGTGACGCGACCGGCCGAGACACGCACGCCGATCGCGGCGACCTTCGCGTCGCCGACCCACACGCCGGTGTAGCCCTCCGAGCGCTCGCCGGTCACGCCGACCGAGGCCAGCGCGCGGATGAGGATCTCCTCGAGGGCGCGGACGTAGTCGACCACCCGCAGGCCGACGAGTTGCAGGATCGGGTAGCCCACGAGCTGGCCGGGCCCGTGATAGGTCACGTCGCCGCCCCGGTCCACCGGCACGACCTCGATACCGCGGTCGGCCAGCGTCGCGTCGTCGAACAGCACGTTGGTGCGGTCGGCCCGCCGGCCGAGCGTGTAGACCGGCGGGTGTTCGAGCAGGATCACCACGTCACGGGCGAGGGCGCCCGACGCACGGGCGGCCGCGAGGCGCCGCTGCAGGTCCCAGGCCTCGAGGTAGCCGACGGTGCCCGGACGCAGCACCGACAGCGGCGCCCCGCCGTCGGCCCGCAACTCGTGCGGGTCGGTGGCGGGGCGTCGTGAGTGCGAAGCCGTGCTCACGAGGTGGCTGCTCCTAGAGCCCGAGTTCCGACGAGAAGTCGTGGGTCTCGAGCGTGTACTTGAGGTCCTGGAGGAACCGGGCCGTGTCGGCGCCATCGACCATGCGGTGGTCGTAGCTCAGGCACAGGTAGGTCATCCAGCGGATCGCGATGGAGTCGCCGTAG
>JAGXST010000199.1 GCA_018335555.1 Actinomycetota bacterium
CGGGAGTGGCTCGACCCGCGAGCCGAAGTAGGTCGCGAGCCGCTCGTCGTAGCCGTCGACGGTCGCGAACCCGGTGTCCGGGAACTCCCGGTTGGCGAGGCGCACGATCGGTCCGCCGACGTCGGTCACGTCCTGCTCGAGCGTGTTGAACGCCTCCCAACGGGCTTCGCCCTCGACCGGGTACGCGAACAGGTCGGCCAGCGCCTGCGCGGTCTCGCCAGTGGCACCCGCGTCGGCCATGCCGAACGCGATCCCGATGGACAGCGGCGACAGCACGAGGTCGTCCGAGGAGTTCTCGGCCGCGGCGGCGAACAGCCGGTAGCCGACGTCGTTGAGCCCGGCGACGAGATCGGCGACGTCGGGCGAGTCAGGCGCCGGACGTTCGACGTCAAGAGCAGCGAGCTCGGTCGCCGCCGGTGCGGGTTCGGTATCCCCGTCGGCCCGACCGTCAGTGGCGTCGGGCGGCGAAGCGCAGGCGGCCAGCACCAGCCCCGCCACCACCGTCGCCGCAACGATTCGTGCGCTGGTCATGCGTCGCATGTCGCCCCCTCGTCACCGGTGGGACGGCACGCAGCGCCGGATGGTTGCACACGACGTTCGTGGTGCGGGCGGTGGGATTCGAACCCACACGGGCTTGCGCCCCAAGGCGTTTAAGGCCTCTCTGTCTACCCTTCCAGCACGCCCGCGTGACACGCAGCCTAAAGGAGGGCCAGTTGCTCCATCTTCAGTGGCGCTGGGGTTGCATCGGGCGCCGCGAACTCTCTTGTGAGCCTGGCTCCCCGGTTCCGGCCGCGGTAGGTCGGTGTCAGGGCGTGGCAGTTCGGGCAGAGCAGACGCAGGTTCTCCAGCCGGTTGTCGCGTCTGTCGCCGTTGACGTGGTCGAGCTCCAGGGGGGCTGCCTGTCCCTGCCACTCGGTGATGTCACAGCGCTCGCACTCCCACGTCTTCAAGCCGACGGTGACGAGCCGCCGGCCGAGGTCGGTGAAACGGTTCGTGGTGTTCGCTGCGAGTTCCGGTGCCAGCTTGTCGAGCAGGAACAAGACCCGCGTGCCGGCGCCTCCGAAGTGGCTCGTGTCGACGTCATACCGCGCGACGCTCGCTGCGTAGCGCGCATAGGTCGTGCCACACGGCTGCCACCCGAGGGCACGGATCACGGACGCGATGGAGAAATTGCCGAGTGTGGCTCGCCGGAACTCGTGCTCTGCGAAGGGTGTGGCACCCGTGCCGCCCCTCGGCCCAGGGGATGGCCGGGGCCCTGGTCGCGACCACTCTGCCGGTAGCCGCCTCCCAAGCTGGCGCGTCCGCTCCCGCAGTCGCCGATACGTCGTGTGATACGCCCTGAGGCCAAGACGACGGCACAGGTCCGGGTAGCCAGTCGAGGCCTCGACGGCGGCGAGGAATTCGTCGTCGGTCACATGACGAGCGGTCGGTCGCGCCAAGCGGCGTAGGTCGATGCCAAGCTCGTCGGCGTAGTCGTAGACGGACTCGTAGTTGCCACCGCGCGGGACGATACCGAGGGCGCGGCAGAGGTCGGCCATGGTCTTCGTGGTCGGGTCCGCGGCGGCGTCGCGGAACTGTTGGTCGGTGTAGCGGCGTCGGCTCATGTTCGGACTCGCGGTCTTTCCGCCCCCACGGCTCGACCGTTCGTCGTCGACCGTAGGCGCCGGGTGCGACACGCCGGCCTCTAGGGTGAGGTTCGTCCACAGGAGGCGAGAAGAACGGTGACGACGTGACGGCACGCTGGTTCTCCAACGGGGTCGTTTCGAGCCCCCACCACCTCGCATCCAGCGCCGGTGCCCAGGTGCTGGCGGCCGGCGGCAACGCCGTCGACGCGGCCGTGGCCGCCAACCTCGTGCTGGCGGTGGTCACGCCCTACCACTGCGGGGTCGGTGGCGACCTGCTCGCGATCGTGTGGGACGGCCGCACCAACGGGATCGTCAGCGTCGGTGCCGCACCGCAGGGCGCGACACCCGAGACCGTCCGCGCCGCCATCGAGGCCGGACACGGCGACAGCGACGTGTCGTTCCCCGGCACGGCGGGCATGCCGATGTTCGGCGCCCTACCGGTCACCGTCCCAGGCGCCGTCGCGGGCTGGTTCGACCTCCTCGACCGGTTCGGCAGCCGTTCGTTCGGTGACGTGGCCGGCCCCGCGATCCACCTGGCCGCCGAGGGTTTCCTGCTCAGCCCGCACGGTGCGGAGTACCCGCAGCGCGCTGCCGCGCGGCTCGGAGGCCAGCCGAACTGGGCCGACCACTACGGCCGGATGCAGGCCGGACGCCGCTTCGTCCAGTCGGACCTCGCCGACACGCTGCGTGCCATCGCCGACGAGGGCCCCGCCGGCTTCTACAACGGCCGCATCGCCGACGCGATCGTCGAGGTGCTCCAGGCGAACGGATCGTCCATGACGGTCGACGACCTCGACCGCCACGAGGTGGAGCACGTCACGCCGCTGTCCGGCCGCTACCGCGACCTCGAGGTGCTCGAACTGCCGCCACCCACCCAGGGGGTCACGGCCCTGACGAGCCTCGGCATCCTCGACCGGCTCGGCGACCGGCTGCCCGACGACCCGGCCGCGGCCGCCCATCTGCAGGTCGAGGCGATCCGCGCCGCGATGGCCGACCGCGAGGACCATCTCGGCGATCCGGCCCACATGCGAGTCGGCGTGGACGACCTGCTCGCGTCAGCCCGCCTCGATGCCATGGCGAGCAGCATCGATCCCGACCGCGCCGGATCATGGCCGCCGACGCGACCCGCTCCCGGCGGCACCGCCTACCTGTGCGCCGCCGACCGCGACGGACTGCTGGTCAGCCTGATCCAGTCCAACTTCGTCGGCTTCGGTTCGGGTGTCGTCGTCCCCGGCACCGGTATCGGCCTGCACGATCGCGGCGCCCACTTCAGCCTCGACCCGGCCGACCCCAACGCGATCGGGCCGGGCAGGCGGCCGATGCACACCCTGATCCCGGCGATGGCGCTGCGCGACGGCACGCCGGAACTCGTGTTCGGGACCATGGGCGGCGACGCGCAGCCACAGATCCACGTCCAGGTGCTCGGTCACCTCGCCGACCGCGACGCCGACCCCCAGGACGCCGTCGGCGCACCGCGCCTGGTCGTCGAGGTGGCGGACGGATCCGTGGCGGTCGAAGCGGACGCCGACCCGGCCATCGCCGACGGGCTGCGTGCCCGCGGGCACCAGGTCGGCGAGTTGCCGGCCCGCTCGCACCAGGCCGGCCATGCCCACGCGATCCGGGTGGCGGCCGGCGGCTACGAGGCCGGCACCGACCCCCGCTGTGAGGGTGGCGCCATCGGCCACTAGGCCCCGTGGACCTCCGCGGCGACCCGGAGGGGACCGGTGGAGGCGCGAGCGACCAGTTCGGGACGGAACCGCAACTCGGGCATGGGGCCGCTGTCCGTTGGCTGCTCGTTGAGCAGTTGCACGGCCGCTGCGGCCATTGACTCGAACGGCTGCTGGATCGACGTCAACGGCGGATGGACGTAGGCGTTGGGCGCCGCGTCGTCGAACCCGATCACCGACACGTCACCCGGTACCTGCAGGCCCGCCTCCCGCACGGCGCGCATCACACCGAGCGCCATCAGGTCGCTACCGCACACGATGCCGGTGGCACCGCGCGCCAGCAACTGCACCGCGGCGGCGTGCCCACCCTCGATGCCGTAGAGGGTCTCGCTGACCAACTCCTCGGCCTGGCCGTGCTCGGCGATGCTCTGGCGGTAGCCGGCGAGGAAGTCGATGCTCGGCTGGTACCGGCGCGGCCCGACGGCCAGCCCGATCCGCCGGTGCCCGAGCGCGGCGAGGTGGGCGACACCCATTCCGGCCGCGGCGGCATGGTCGACCGTCACGGCGGGGACGGCGAGTCCCTCCGGGCGGCCGTTGACCAGCACGGTCGCCACGCCGCGGGCCAGCAGGTCGAGGTAGCGGGCGTGATCGGATGCGGCGCTGCTGTCCGCCCCGAGCCCGCTGACGACGACCACGCCGGTCACGTCGTGGTCGAGCAGGACGTCGAGGTAGTCCGCCTCGCCCATGCCGGCCGGCGTCGAGGTGCACAACACCGTGGTCAACCCCTCGCCCGCCAGCCGCGACTCGATCGCCTGCGCGAACCGCGGGAACACCGGGTTGTCGAGTTCGGGCACGATCAGCCCGACCAGGCCACGACGGGGGCGGGTGCGGGCGACCCCGACCGGTTCGTAGCCGAGTTGATTGAGGGCGGACAGCACCTCGCGCCGGGTCGTCTCGGCAACCCCCGCCTTGCCGTTGAGGACACGGCTGACGGTGGCTTGGCTGACCCCGGCGAGGTCGGCAACATGGCGTAGGCGAGGTTTCACGCTTGCAGCGTAGACGCACCAACGCCGAGAGTGAAAGAGTTTGCGAAAAATTCTTCCAAGAGACTGCAATATCTTGCTATGGTGGCTGGGCAGCACGCGAGCCGGCATCCGACCGGCTCAACACCCGTTCGGGAGACACGCGACGATGACCAGCTGGAGGAAGATGCTGACGGTCCTGCCGGCCGCAGCCCTCGTCCTGACCGCCTGTGGCGGCGGCGACGACACCACCGACGAGCCCGAGGAGCCCACCACCGAGGAGACCACGGAGGAGGAAGCCGAAGAGCCCGTCGAGGAAGAGACCGAGGAAGAAGCCGCCGAAGAGGAAGGCGAGGAGGACGCCATCGCGCGTGCCGACGCCGACCTCGTGATCTGGGCCGACGACACCCGCGCCCCCATCCTCGAACCGCTCGCCGAGGAGTTCGGTGCGGCCGAGGGGATCACCGTCGCCGTCCAGGAAGTCCCGTTCGACCAGATCCGCGACCTCGTCAGCGTCCAGGGCCCGGCGGGCCAGGGGCCCGACGTGTTCATCGGCGCCCACGACTGGCTCGGCGAACTCGCCGAGAACGGC
>JAGXST010000200.1 GCA_018335555.1 Actinomycetota bacterium
GTCGCCCGGAACAGCGGGGTGTCGGTCGCGCCGGGGGCGATGCAGTTGACGGTGACACAGGTGTCCCGCAGTTCCTCGGCCAGGGATCGGCTGAACGCCATGAGGCCGGCCTTGGACGCGGAGTATGCGGTTCCCTCCGGGCGGCCTCGTACCGCGAAGCTCGAGCCGAGGTTGACCACACGCCCCCACGCGGCGGCCCGAAGCCCGGGAAGGCACGCGGCCGTCGTGGCAACGGCCGCGTTGAGATTTGCGCCGATCACCCCCTCCCACGTTGCGCGATCCTGCTCCTCGAATCGTCCACGGCCGAACACACCCAAGGCGTTGACCAAGACGTTCATGGGCGCCGGACCGACAAGCTCGGACAGTTCCTGTTCGGTGGCAGCCGCGAGATCGCAGTGCCTTCCGGTGACGCGTGCGCCGTACGTGCCGGCGAGCTGCGCGGCCCAAGGCTCGATGTCGGGATGGACGTCGAGGGCGAGAACGGACGCACCGCGCTGCGCGAGGGCAGTCGTCACCACCTGCCCGAACCCTCCGTGCGCGCCTGTCACGACCGCCCGGGCGCCTGCGAACCGTTCGTCTTCCATCGTCCTGCCCCTCCCCTGTGCCCGATCCTGCCCCGTGCCACGCGGTGTGGCCTCAGCCGGTCGGCACGATGCGAGAGTCCTCGCCCCGGACGCGCAGCCACACGTGTTCGCCGATGCCCCGCGGCTGGATGTCCATGCCACGTGTACGCACGACGCTGCCGGCGATCTCGACCTCGTGCTCGACGGACTCGCCGAGGAAGGCGCGGTTGCGCACGATCCCTTCCAGCCAACCGGGCGTGTCCGCCGCCGGCGGCTGCGCATCGTCGCGGCCTTCGATGGTGATGCATTCCGGGCGCATGGCGATCAGGACCTCCTGGCCAGACCTCAACTCTGGACTCGCCGGTGACGGCTGGGCATACAGCAGACCCCCGCCGACCTCGACAACACAGCAGTCCCCGGCCTGAGTGGAGCGCACGGTGCCGTCGAGGAGGTTGGCCGAGCCGATGAAGTCCGCCACGAATGCGTTGACGGGCGACTTGTAGATCTCCACGGGCGACCCCTCCTGGACGATCTGCCCATCCTTCATCACGGCGACGACATTCGACATCGCGAGAGCCTCGACCTGATCGTGTGTTACATACAACGAGGTGATGCCGCTCTCGCGTTGCAGACGCTTGAGCTCGAGCCGCATCGACTCGCGTAGCTTCGCGTCGAGGTTCGACAGGGGTTCGTCGAGCAACAGCATGCGCGGCCGAGCGATCAGCGCCCGGGCGAGCGCGAGTCGCTGCTGCTGGCCGCCCGACAGGGCCGTCGCCCGACGGTCCTCGTAGCCTTCGAGATGGACCGCAGCGAGCGCCGCTTCCACGCGCTCGCGGACCTGCGCCTTGGGAACCCGCTGCGCGCGCCCCCCGATCCGCAGCGGATAGGACACGTTCTGCGCCACCGTCATGTGGGGCCAGATCGCATAGGACTGGAACACCATCCCGAGCTGGCGCCGATTCGGTGCGACGTTGATGTCGTCCGCGGCGTCGTACAGGACGCTGCCGCCGAGGCTGATCGTTCCGTCGCTCGGCGTCTCGAGACCCGCCACGCAACGCAGGGTCGTCGTCTTGCCGCAGCCGGATGGGCCGAGCAGTGTGTACATCTTCCCGTCGGGCACCTGGAAGGACACACCGTCGACCGCCAGATGTCCGGCGTCGTCGCGCCGACCACCCGAGTCGTACCGTTTGCGCAATCGTTCTACCCGAAGCATGTCGCACCTTCTTGCGTCGTGGAAGCCGTTGACCTCATCGTGACAGCGCGAGCAGTGCCGTCCCACCGGCCGCGAACAGCGCGGCGACGCCGACGGCGAGTCCCACCCGTTCGATGCGGTTGATGAACACCCGGACCATCAGTGCCACGATGATCGGCTGCATGGACACGATCGGGGCGACCACCGACAGCTCCCCGTCGAGCAGGGCCCAGAACAGCAGCACCTGCGCGCCGGCGCTGCTCACACCGCTGAGCAGGAACCACCTCACGTCGCGGTCGACGACCCGCGCCAGCAGACCCTTCGCACCGCCTCTGAACCCCATCGCCGCGGTCCAGGTGAGTGTCGAGACCGTGAGACCGATGAAGGCACCGGCGAGCGGGTCGGCGAACAACTCGAGCCCCGCCTTGCGCACGTAATCGGCAACGCCATACGCAGCACCGGCCACGAACGGCAGTACCAGGAACGACAGCCGCGCCCGACTGCCCACCTCGCGAGGTCGCCGTTCGTCGCTGGGACGACCCGCCCGTACGGCGAGCAGGATCCCGCTCAGCATCAACCCGATGCCCGTCGCCCGCAGCACCGAGAGCTCTTCGGCGAGCAGAACCGCGCCGATCGTGACGGAGACGAGTGGATGGCAGGCCGCGATGATCGGGACGGTGCGGGTCGCACCGATCCGGGACACCGAGGTGATGGAAGCGAAGCGTGCGACCCCTGGCCCCAGCAGCCCGGCGAGCCCGAAGACGGCCAGCGCGCGGGGGTCCGGTCGTCCGACGCCCCGGATGGCGACGGCGATCCCGAGCATGAGCGTCCCGGAGTACAACGACAGCAGCAAGCCGGTGGACGGAGCGATGCGGCGCGTCCCGAGCCGGACGGCGACCTGCGACAGCGAGTAGCAGGTCGCCGCCGCCAGGGCCAGGGCAGGCGCGGACATTCAGACTCCCCGGATGTGGTGCGTGCGCGGGTCGGACCTCACAGCTTCCACCCCGCGGCCAGCATGCCCATGACCGCCTGGTAGAAGACGTCGTAGGCGTGCGTGGTGGGCGGGACGAACCCGATCAGCCCCAGCAGGACGAGCAGCGCCCGCATCTCGGGGTCGCCGTGCTCGAGCAGGTCGTCTGCGGTGAGGCTACGGAAGAACTCCTCGTCACCGACTTCGAGCGCGGCCACGACGAGGCGGTCGAAGTCGCCGTCGACCGACCCGAGGGTGTGCGGACCGTCGTAGACCGGCCACGGGTAGCCCGCGGTGAAGTGCGACATGCCGCCCGAGGCGACGACACCGACGCGCAGGTCGTCGGGCAGATCGGCCAGGGCGCGAGCGAGCGATCGCCCGAAGTCGATGCAGCGGCTCGGCTCGGGAGCCGGCACATGGATGGCGTTGACGAACACCGGCACGCAGGGGTAGTCGAGCAGGTCGAGGTGTTCGAGCGGCTGTGCGTGGGCATGTGACTGCAACAGCTCGTGCTCGAAATGGCCGACCTGCGCCGTGTCGAATCCGTCACGGACACTGCGGTCGAGCAGCGTGTGTGCCAGACCGGGATCGCACGCGAGTTCGTACGGCGTGTCCTTGTCCCGATCACTGGCGCTGACACAACGTGCACCGGTGTAGACGGCGAACTGGGGCTGCACCCCCGAGAACACCTCGTTCTGGTCGTCTCCGACGACCAGCAGCACGTCGGGACGCGCCGCGGTCATACAGTCCCGAGCCTCGTCCAGGGCCGCACGCCAGCGTGCGAAACGCTCGGTGTTGGCGCCGACGTCCTCCGCGGCGAGTTCGGGACGCTCGTCCGGAACCACCCCGTACCGGCGCTCGTACGAGGCACGCATGCGGTCGCGGCGCGCGTCCCACTGGTCAGGGTCGAGGAACGCGAACGCATGTGACGTCGCGAGAGCACCGACGATCGAAGCCATACAGGGGACCTTTCGTTTCGGGAGAGTCGTGCAGACATGGGAATGATCAGGTCTCGAAGCCGAGCCGCCGAGCCATCTTGAGCACCGCGACCGTGATGATCAGGGCGGTGACGGCGATGATCACGCCGACCACGCTCGCGGCCTCGAGCCGACCGCCCGAGGCATACGAGAACATCAGTAGCGGCAGCGTGCGAGTACTCGGCGTCGCCAGCAGGACCGTGGCGGAGATGTCACGCAATGTCTGCATGAGCGCGAACAGGAAGACGCTGACCATCATCGGTGCCATCAGCGGCAGGGTCACGGTGCGCAGCGTGGCAAGTCGGCTCGCACCGGCCATCAGCCCGGCCTCCTCGAACTCCCGGGGGATCTGGCCGGCGGCGGATTGCAGCATCGCGACGGCCAACGGCATCGTCATCACGAGGAGCACGACGATCATCGGCACGATGGTGCCGTGGTAGTGCCGGACGAACGGCGCGTTGAGGAAGATCATCAGGTAGGCGACGCCGAGCAGGATGCCGGGAACGGCCCAGGGGATCCACACCAGGACACCGACCAGCCACCAGGAGCGCGACCGCGACGGTGCCCGGCACATCGCCCAACCGAGCAGGCCGTACACGACGGTGCCGATGCCCGCGACACCGAGACCGACGAACACCGAGGTGCGGATGGCCCGGCTGAACGCCTCGGCCCGCAGCACGTCGGCCCAGTGGGACAGCGTCAACGGGTTGGCGAGGTCGAAGAATCCGAACAGGCGGCTGAACGACCCCATCACCACCATCGCCAGCGGCAACAGCAGCCCGATGAGGAAGTAGAACGCGATGGCGGCGAAGAACAGCCACGCGAGCGCGTCACGCGGCGGGAGCTGGGCGACCCGGCCCTTGAGCCCGATGGTGGGCGTCTCGCCGCGGCGGGCCGCGAAACGGACGTAGACGACCGCGGCCAGGATCATCAGCGCCAGGAAGATCGTGCTCAACGCCATCGCCTCGCCGTAGATCGGCGGGTCCCAGGCCAGCAGCGCGAAGATCCGGGTGGAGAACACCTGTATCCCGGCGGGAAGGCCGAGGATCTGCTCGATCTCGAACACCTCGAGACCCTTGATCATGCCGGCGAGGAACGCCGTCGCGACCGCGGGCGCCACCAGGGGCAGGGTCACCGTGCGCCACACCTGCCAGCGGGTCGCGCCATGCAGCAGCGCCGCCTCCTCTAATCCGACATCGAGGTGCTGGAGGGCCGGCCGCAGGAAGATGACGATCACCGGGATCGTGCTCGCCGTTAGATGCACCCAGAGGATCCCTGTGAACGAGTAGATCTCGAGGTCGAGAAACGGTGCGGCGGTGGCGATGATCCCGTAGTTGCCGTCGAGCAGGAGGATCCAGCCCAGCATCAGTGGCAACGTCGGGACGAAGAACGCGAACCACAGCCCGTACTCGATGGTGCGCTTGCACGGGATGTCGAGCCGGATCAGCGCCCAGGCGAACGCGAACGCGATCGCCAGCCCGATCGGCACCCGGACCGTCAGCAGGAACGACGTGATGATGGCCGACAGCGACCGTGTGTTGGAGAAGACCGCTTGCCAGGCGTCCACCGTGAAGGTGAAGCCGGCTCCCAACATCTGAGCATTGAAGCCGCTGAGGACGACGACCAAGACCGGCGGCAGCACGACGGCGGCAATGAGGATGCCTGCGATGCGGCCCCAACGAGACGAAATCACACCCACGCTATGCACCCATCGAACAGGGCCGGGCCTCGGGGCCCACGACGACACGTCGTGGGCCCCGGTTCCGGCCGCGAGCTAGCGGCCCAGCGCCGCCGCGAGCTCCTCGGTCACTTGCGGGCGCACGGTCGTGTACCAGTCTTCGGTGTATTGGTCGATGTAGTCGACCCCCTCCTGCGGGGTCACGTAGTCGGGCACCTCGGCCTGACTGTCGACGCGTAGGGAGGGCTCCATCAAGACCTCGGCGTACACGTCGAGACCTCGGCCCGAGGCCCACCAATTGAGGAACACCTGCGCGGCGTTCGGGTGGGGTGCACCCACGGGTTGCTTGAGGACGGAGAAGCCACCCGTCAGCGCGCCTGGGCCGTCCTCCATGTGGCGCACCTCGATCGGAAGGCCTTCCCTGCGGTATCGCTCGACATCGGGAGCAATACCACCCAGGGCGACGTCGTACGTGCCGCGGGCGATCCACTCCATCAGCTGGCCGCCGTCCTGGGTGTAGGTGACCTCCTGGCCATCGAACAGCTCCACGATGTAGTCCATGCCCTTGACCTCGGCCAGATAAGCGGCTGCCGACTGTCCCTGTCCCCCGGTACGGGGGTCGTAGGCGGCGATACGGCCCACGAGCTCGGGTTGCAGTAGGTCGTCCCAGGTCGTGACCTCGATGTCTCCGAGGGAGTCCGGGTTGACCGCCACCCAGCCGTGGATCCACTCCGTGGTCTGCAGCATGTACTGGTCGTCGTTGTCGAGGTACTTCTGGTCGCCGAGCCGCCAGTTGTCGCCGTCCGCGGCCGCCGGCAGGATCAGCTGCGGCCGGATGGGCTCCAACAGCCCCTCGGGCAGCAACGTGTTGAGCTGGGTCCCGCCACCCATCGACACGTCGATGGTCACGTTGCCTGCCTGTGCCTCCTGGTCGAGGCGTGAGTTCAGTTCGCGGGTGTTGCCACCCAGGTAGCTCAGTGTGAGTCCGGTGTCGGCTTCGAAGGCGGCGGTCATGGCGTCATCGAGGAAGGCAGGCCCGGCCACGACGACCTCGCCCTCCTCCGCGGCGGCCGCGAGGATCTCCTCCCACTCGGGCGGCGCACCGGCGTCCCAAGCGCCGCCGGTCTCGTCGTCCGGTTCCTCGGCATCCGGTTCCTCGGCATCCGGTTCCTCGGTTTCGGCTTCAGTCGGCTCGTTGGTGTCGTCGGTGGGCTCGGTCGCGTCGTCGGCGCCCCCGCACGCCGTCAACAGCAGCGCGACGCTCAGGCCGGCTGCCACGGCCCGCGGCGTCCTCGTGTGGCACATCTTCATGGGGGGTCTCCCAGGTGTTATTCGGTCTCGACGCACCGGACGGTGCGCCGTTATGGCGCGGGTGACGGGACAGGCCCGACCCGCTAGAGGGTCAGGGTCGGGATCTCCGAAGGGGTCGGTACCTGGTGGGCCAACTCGACGCGGCCGCCGGTCGCGGCCGATTCGGCCAGGGCCAGACAGGCTTCGAGTGTCGCGGCGCCCCACCAGCCGTCGTGGAACACGGGCCGGTCGTCACGAATCGACCTGTACAGCTCGAGCAGTTCGGCGGCCCGAGCCCGCAGGGAGTCCTGGAGGTCGATTGAGTTCCTGCCCCCGTCGGTGTACAGATACAGCCCATCCCGGCTCTGTCGGACGGCCGCCTGGTCCAGCGAGAGGATCGACATGCCGAAGAACGGCTGGTCGCGGGGTTCGTCGGGCTTGGCGTAGCCCCAGACGTTGCGCAACGCCTCGCCGGGGTCCTTCGCCCCGTAGCGGCCGACCTCCTTCTGGCGTTCGAGTTCGTCGTCCATGCCGTCGCGGCCATGCCGCTCGAGCAGGTCGCCGATGTTCCGACGCATCCTGGCGTTGAGATCCTCGGGCCGGGCCTGGCCGCCCTCGCCGATCCAGCCGTAGAGTTCGGCGATGTCGAACAGGCCGCGTGCGTCGTAGGTCAACGTGGCCGAGGAGCCCGAGTCGAACCGCAACAGGGCCTGGTAGCCACCCGTGACGTCGCGCAGTGAGTCGTGAAAGGTCGTGGCCGTCACGCTGGTCACCACGCCACCACCGATCTGGCGCGCAATGTCGAGCTGGTGGGGTCCTTGGTTGAGGACCGGACCCATCGTGTCAGCGAGTTCCGGCGTCGGCCATGGCATCACGTTGAAGCTGTTGTACATCATCGAGGTGAAGGCCCGCATGGGTCCGTAGCGTCCGGACTGGGCCAGTCGCGTCATCTCGATGATCGGCGCGTCGAAGCACTTGGTGTGCCCGGCGAGGAGCTTCACGCCGGCGTCCTCGGCCTTGCGGCACATCAGCAGGGCGTCGTCGAGGCTGAGCGCCATCGGCTTTTCCACCAGCACATGTTTGCCGGCCTCGGCAGCCTGGATGGTCTGCTCGCAGTGGAGTTCAGGCGGGGTGGCGACGTAGACCACGTCCACCTCGGGCATCTCCAGGATGGACTCGAAGTCCGCGAAGGCGCGGCCGTCGAAGTCGCGCTCGAAGGCCTCGCGGGCTTGTGCCCGGGGATCGGCCGCGGCAACGATGCGGTAGGGCAGATCGTGCACCTCCGGGTGCTGGTAGAGCACCCGGTTGACGGCCTGCCCTAGCCCCACGAACGCCAGGTTGAGGACCTTCTCTGCCATGCTCGTCCGCCTTGCTGTCGTCGATCACTTCGTCCGGACCGTGTGGTCTCGTGCCGGACTCAGAAGAATGTGCTGAATGCTCGGGGGAGCACCCGTTCGATCAGATGGACGGTGCGGGAACCCAGCAGCACCTGCGACCCGTCGTCGTCCCCCACCGACCAGACGTCCTCGCGTCGGCCGGCGAATACGTCGACTCGGGTCTCGTGGCGGGTCTGATGAAGGGTGAAGTTGGTGACAACGCGGTAGCGGCGGGTGCCAGCGGCCGGCCCCTTCGCCAGCTGCTCGATCAGTGCGACGCCGACCACGCGCGCTGTCATCGAGGGCGGCATCTCACCGTGCGCGAGGCCGGTCTGCAGCCGCGCCACGCGCAGCCGCAGCCCTTCATGAGTCTCGTCCAGATACGGGAACGCCAGGGCGTCGTTTCCCGTACCGAAGGCCTCCTCGGCGCCCGAACGGCCGTGCACCCATTCGGGAATCGGCACCAGGTAGCGCACGTCGGGGGCGAGCAGCTCCAGCCACTGGTCGTACTGGTTGGTGTCCAGCACATAGGCCTCGCGGGCCAGGGCCTGCGTGAGCAGGTGCGCGTCTTGCAGGTCGATCGCCGCCTCCTTCGTCGTTGCACTCACGTCTGCCCCCTTCGGTGTGGCTCGCTGGTGACGGGCGCAGCTCCCGATGCCCCACCCCGCAGATAGCTGTCCCAGGTCCGGTAGAACTCCCGCTGGTTGGCCTCGCTGACCTGCGGGAACAGCGTCCCCAGGCCGCGCTGGGCCCAGCGGGCGGCATAGTCGGCGTCGTCGGGATCGGGGAACTGCTCCGCGATTCCGGCCGCCATCGAGTAGTCGAACGGGACCGTGCGGCTGACCGTTCCTCGCACATTCGCCGCGATGCGCTCGAAGTTCTCGTGATCATCCGGGGCGACCATTCCGGCAGCCGCCTGCCGGTCCTTGAGCACCATCACCGCACGACGCTTGACCACGTCCGGCGCGTCGCGGTCGACCGCCGCCCACTGCACGATCTCGGTCTCGTGGGGTCCACGGGGGATCCACAACAGAAAACCCGAGGCGTAGAGCGCCGAGCTGATCCCGATGAGCGCCAGGTTCGGGAACACGTTGCCGGCGTGGAAGGCGTAGGCCAGGTCGTCCTCACCGTCGGAGATCACCTGGTGACGATGACGCACCCACTCGACGGCCTCGGGGCCGAGCTTGTCGGCCTTGGCCAGGTCTTCCTCGTAGGCCTCCGGCCCCACCTTCAGCTCGAGGAATCCGTGCGCCGCCCCGGTGCCGAAGTTGGTGGCGACGGTGAAACGCCGTTCCTTTTGCAGGCCGTGGGACAACGCCGCCGCAGGGTTCTGCTTCATCAGCGAGATCACCGAGGCGTGGGTCACCTTGAAGTGGTAGTCGTCGCCGGCGAAGTTCTCGGCGAGCAGCTTCCAGTTCACGGGCATGATGTACTTCTGGGGTTGGGGCAGGAACTGCAGGCCGCCGAGGCCGGCGTTGTCGACGTACCGCTCGAGCAACGGGGCCGCCTCACCCAGATACTCGCGGAGTGCTGGAGCAGCCGGATCCCAGTTGCCGAACAGCATGCCGCCCACGGCCTCGACACGAGGCACCTCGACCAGCCCGAGCCGGTCGCGGTCGAGAGGGACCCGGTAGGCCTCCTTCTCACGTGGCACACCGGTGAGTTGCCCGCCGGTGCCGTAGGTCCAACCGTGGAAGCTGCACGTGAAGCTGTTGGCCTTGCCGCGGTCGTGAAGGCACAACTTGTTGCCGCGATGCCGACACTTGTTGAGATAGGCCCGTGCCTTGCCGCTCGCCCCGTCGCGCCAGAGCACGATGGCATCGTTGCCCATCGGCAGGCTGACGAAGTCGCCGGGCTGCTGCACCATGGATTCGTGGCCGATGAACTGCCAGCTACGAGCGAAGACGGTCCGCAGTTCCTGCTCATAGACGTCAGCTGCGTCGAAGTATTCACCTCCGACGGTTTCCCAGCCGTTGCCTGTGTTCGATTCCACGTCGACTCTCTCCCGGTTGTCGTGTGTTGGACCGCTCAGCCGGCGACGCCAAGCCGCGCAAGAGCCAGTCGCTCAGCGACCTGCGCCGCAGCGGCTGTCATGATGTCGAGATTGCCCGCATACGGAGGCAGGTAGTCGCCGTTGCCCTCCACCTGCAACAGCACCGTGACACGAGCGAAGCCGTCCCACTCCGGCCGCGGCCCGTCGAACTGCGGTGCAGCGACCAGGCGGTAGCCCGGGACGTAGGCCGCGACTGCCGCCACCATCTGCTCCACCGAGTCCGCGATCGCCGCCTGGTCGGCGTCGGGATCGATCGCGCAGTACACCGTGTCACGCATGATCATCGGCGGTTCGGCCGGGTTGAGCACGATGATCGCCTTGCCACGCGCAGCACCGCCGACGACCTCGAGACCGCGGGCGGTCGTCTGGGTGAACTCGTCGATGTTGGCCCGCGTCCCTGGACCGGCCGAGCGCGAGGCGATGGACGCCACGATCT
>JAGXST010000201.1 GCA_018335555.1 Actinomycetota bacterium
GGAACCTCGAACGTCGATGTCCTCGACCTGGCCCGGGCCGGCGTCGTCGCTCGCGCCCGAGCGTTGGGGCCGGCGTCGGTGCCGCTCTATGAGGCCGAGTCGGGGGCGGTGGCACTGGCGCAGATGGCGGCTCTCACGTACGCCATGGAGACCGCGCCGATGCGGCGCCGCGATCTCGAACTCCTGGCGGACCGGTGACGCCGCGCCGCCTGGATGCCGATGTCATCCGCAACAAGCTCGACGCGATCGAACGCAGTTGCGACGTACTCGCCTCCCTCGGTGCCGTCGACGCGGACCGGCTGGCCGATGACCCGGTGATCGCCGCAGCTGTCGAGCGTCTGCTGGGTCGCCTCGTCGACCTCGCCGTCGACGTGAACACGCACGTGGTGAGCACCCGTCTCGGCCGCGCTCCCGCCGAGTACCGCGAGTCCTTCGATCTCGCGGTCGAAGCGGGACTCTTCGACACGGCACTCGCTGAAGATCTCAAGCCTTCGGTCGGTATGCGAAACGTGATCGTCCACGAGTACGTGAGGCTCGACCTCGATCGTGTCGCCGCCGCGGTGCCGCTGGCCGTGGACGGCTACCGCCGCTTCGTCACGGTGGTTGCCCGCCATCTGGTCGATGGGTCCTGACCGGCCGGAGCCACACGAACGCGCTTGTCCCGTCAGTCGTTGCGGTCCCAGCGCAGCTCGAGGGTCGCGTCGTCGGTGTCGGGTGCGCGTGACGGCGGACATGGGGTCGGACTGTCCGACGGGTCCGGGATCGTCGGCGGGTCGCCAGTCCCGAGGTCGGCCGGCCGTTCGTAGATCCGCCACGCGCCGCCCTCGACGTCGGGGACCTCGGTGACGTCCCAACCCTCGAGCGTCGGACGGGCCGGCGGTTCGCCGCGGGCGAGCACGAACACGCGGTGGCCCTGCGCGGCGAGGTCGGCGAGGTCGCGGCGGGCGTCGTGGCACTGCAGCAGGGGCGCGTCGAGGTAGGTCACCTCGCCGAGGCAGCCCGAGTGCCACTGGATCTCGGGCCACTGCCGCTCGGAGACGAACGCGCACGGCTCGCCACCCGCGGCCGCCTC
Source organism: Actinomycetota bacterium (assembly GCA_018335555.1). Classification (GTDB taxonomy): domain Bacteria; phylum Actinomycetota; class Nitriliruptoria; order Nitriliruptorales; family Nitriliruptoraceae; genus Egicoccus. The sequence continues at coordinate 1,073 of JAGXST010000201.1, forward strand.
CAGCGCGTCGCCGAGCCCGACCGGGACCGCCTGCAGCGGCGCGATGCTCTCGGCGTTGTTGCGTGCCAGCACGCCCTGCCAGCCCACGACCACGATGGCCAGCACGGTCAGCACTGCCGCCGTGCGGGTCGCGTCGGCGCGGCGCAGCGCCCCGCCGATCGTCGCCAGCCCGGCGCCGATCGGGACCGCGGCCAGCAACATCCCGGGCAGGACGTAGCGCAGGTTGATCCCGGCGTTGAGCACGAGGTACGGGAACACCGTGGCCGTGGCGGCGACCAGGGCGACGACCGCGGCGACCCGGCGCTCGTGGTCGCGACGCTGCGCGATGCCGAGCAGGACCAGGGCGGTCAGCCCGAGCAGCAGCGCCAGCGCCCGGTAGGTCAGCACCGGATCGGCGACGACCCGGCGGACCGGACCCTCGACGAGGTTGAGGTACTGGATCAGGCTGTTGCGCGACTGGCCGCTGGCCGACTCGCCGGCCGCGTTGCGCAGCCGGGCGAGCGGACTGCCGAACCGGGCGAACGCCTCGATCGCCCACGGCAACCAGCCGACGAACCCACCGACCGCCATCGCCGCCCAGGCCCGCCACGCCTCGAGGCGCACCATCACCAGGGCGATCGGTGCCAGGCCGAGGCACAACCACACGCTCTCGGTCGGACGCAGCCACGCGACGACCGCGACGGCCAGTGCGACCGCCAGCAGGTCGGCCTGTCGGCGTTCGCGCATCCAGCAGAACAGGTGCCCGGCCGCCGCGACGCCGGCGAATCCGGCCAGCAGGTTCGGGTACAGCTCCACGGCGAAGTACATCGGCACCCAGCCGCCCGCCGCGACCAGCGCCGCCGCACCGCCGGTCCAGCCGATCGTCCGTGCCCACGGCCGGAACGCCAGCCACAGCGCGACCGCCGACACCGTCACCATGTACAGGCGCAGCAGCGTCAGCGGGGCGCCGAGCAGCGCGACCGGCAGGACGACCACCGACATCCCGCGGGCGCGCTGCGGCCCGAACCAGACGTCGGGTTGGCCGGGCGTGACCTGGGCCAGGTAGGTCACCTCGTCCCAGCGCAACTGCCGGTCGACGCCGACGAACACGATCGTCAGCACGGCGTAGGCGACCGCGGCGAGGACGACCAGGCCCGATGGGCTCAGTCGCAGGCGACGGGCGGCGGACACGGCGGCGACGGGCCTTCGATCGGGCGGCGGCGAAGCCTACCGACGTGTGTCCGGCTCAGGCCGGCGGGAAGACGATCGACACGGTGCCGCCGGAGGCGGTCGGCACGCGGACCGTCACCGGGCCGCCGGCCGACCCGGCGATCGTGCTGGCCGGGGCCGCGGCATCGGCAGAGGGTCGCAGTACCGTCACGAACCGGGTCACCGTGCCACCGGCATAGGCCGGGGCGGCGTAGAGCAGGTTCGGGGCGGCGGTCAGGTCGCCGTAGCGCTGGCTGACCCAGCCGCGGAACGGCGTCCGTTCCCCGGCCACCGAGGTGACGTCGGACACGGCGCCGAGTTGCTCGATCAGCAGGGCGGCGCCCGATGCCCACGACGCGCCGACCCGGGCCACGTCGCTGGTGTCGACCGACGCGCCGACCTCGAGTTGCCAACGCTGGTGCACCGGGGTGCCCGACGGGGCCGTGATGTCGTCGACGACCACCACCTCGCCCGTGGCGCGCACGAACGCGACCGCCCGCTCCCACGTCATGCCCTGGCAGGTCCGCACGTGCAGGCGGAACCGGTCAACCTCGGCGTCGCTGGCCACGTCGGCGATCCGCGACGGCTGGTCGGGGACATGGCAGGTCTCGGACCCGACGGTGACCACGTTGTGGGCCCGGCGCGAGTTGACGTAGACGCGCGAGGCGTCGTTGACGTAGGCGTACTTGCCCGGGTCGACGACCAGCCGCTGGCCGTGGCCGTACAGGGTGATCGAGCCGTGGTCGTCGTGGCCGTGCATGGACGGCCGTGGGCCGTAGCGGGCGGTGAGCATGCCCTCCTCGGGCAACGGCCGGTCGTGTCCCCAGCCGGTGCGTGCCGCCGCGAACCCGGCCTGATAGTGCACGAACGTCTGCGCGGGCGGGGTGCCGTACTCGCCGCCGCTGCGCAGCCACCGCAGCGCCGGGTGGTCGAAGGCCGCGACACGCTGCCGGTCGGTGTTGCCGAGCGTCTCGTAGTAGCCGTTGGGCAACGTCAGGTGGGCGAGCACGACCGGCATCGCGGCGACCCGGTCGACGATGGCATGGGCCTGTTGGCCGCAGGCGGTCAACATCCGCGACGCGGCGACGTAGCGCTCGTAGTTGTAGTGCTGGTAGCCGACGGCCTGCTCGTTGGTCACGCCCTGCGCGTCGACACTCTCGAGCAGCAGCCGCTGTATCCGTTGGGTGGCCAGGTCCCGGTCGGCCGACGCCCCGGTCGCGCACGAGATCGCGAGCAGGCCGATGTCCTGGTTGAGGGCGTGGTTGCCGACGTCGACGTAGAAGGCGGGATCGGCCAGCATGCGGCGGTGCAGGTCGAGCGCCCCCGTCAACCAGGCCGGCGGCGTCGGCAGCGTGCGGGCCATGCAGGTCAGCACCAGCGCCCGCCACGCCGCCGAGTGGTCGTTCCACGCCATCGGGTCGGCGGGACGGTTCACCGGGTTCGAGGCGACCCAGTCGCGGGCCATCGCGACCGCATGGTCGCGATAGCGCACGTCGCCGGTCTTGTGGGTGGTGGACAGCAGCGGCCACAGCCACCGCAGCGAGTGGAACTGGAAGCGCCAGTTCGGGTCGAACGGGTCCTCGCGCCAGGTCAGCGCGGTCCCGAGGTGGACCTCGGGGTGCGGGGCCCACTGGTAGTAGCCCGCCATGAGCCGTGACGAACGGTCGAGGTCCGCGCTGTTGGTCGGGCACACCTGGGCGGTGAGCGCGGCCTCGTCGACGCCGACGACCGGTCGCAGTTCCACGCCCGCCGCCACGAACACCTCGAGGAGGTACGCCACGAAGGTGCCGAGTTGGCCGCGGGTGACCGGGTCGTCGGGCCGGTAGCTGCCGTCGGTGCCGCCGCGGGCGATGCCGGCGGCGGCGACGGCCTCGATGGCGCCCTGGTGGACGTGGCCGTCGATGTCGGTGAAGACAGCCGGTTCGGCGCCGGTCAACGCTTCGTCGAGGACGTACTCGGCCGCCCCACGCAGGAACACCGCCATCTGCCCACGCGTGATCCGCAGCGCCGGGCCGTACGTGCCGTCGGTGCGGCCGTTGACGATCCCGGCGGTCGCGAGCCGGTGGATCGCGCCGCTGTGCACGCCGCCGACGTCGGGGAAGGTCACCTGCGGTTCGGGCAGCACCGTGCCGGTGGTCGCGACCGCGTTGGCCACGAACGTGGCCATCTGCGCCCGGTCGACGAGCTGGCTCGGACGGAACCGGCCGTCGGCGTAGCCGCCGGCGACACGCCAGCGCACGATGCATTCGATCCCGTCGCGGTGGACCGTGTCGTCGACGTCGCGCAGCCCGCTCGCGGGGACGTCGGCGCACGCGGGGCCGGTCGAAGCTGCCGCCGTGGTCGCCCCCGCGACCAGCGTCGTGGCGGCCATGGCGAGCGTGACGATCCCGGCAAGCAACCTGCGCAATGTCGTCCCCCGGATCGGCCGCGGGAGGCTACCGGGGCGAACCGCTCAGGCGAGCAGCAGTTCGATCCAGCGCGCGGCGACGCCGGTCAGGTCGTAGCGGCCGACGATCAGGTCGCGGCCGGACCCGCCGACGGCCTCGCGCGCCGGACCGTCGAGCCCACGCAGCCACCGCGCCGCGGCCGCGATGTCGGCGTGCACCTCCACGCCGGGGAAGATGTCGCGCACCCCTTCGCGCTCGAGCACGACCGGGACGCAGCGCGACGCGAGCCCCTCGGCCAGACCGAGGTGGAACGACTCGAAGTCGGACAGGCTCACCACGTTGCCGACGCCGGCGAACCAGCCCGGGATGTTGCCGACGCGGCCGTCGAACCGAACGGCCGCGGCCAGGCGCGGGTCGCGCCGCACGCGGTCGAGTTGTGCCTCGAAGTAGCGGCGTTCGTCGAGCCGGTCCCACACCCACGGCGAGGTCCACGGGGTCGACCCGGCCACCCGCAACCGCCACCGCGGATCGTCCTCGAGCAGTGCCTCGAGCAGGTCGACGGCGAGGTCGAACCGCTTGCGCATCGGCAGGATCCCGACCATCCCGAGCGTGAACTCGGCCCCGGGCAGCTTCGGACGGTCGAACGGGATCGTGTCGATCGCGTTGGGGACCATGCTGACCCTGTCCTCCGGCCAGGCGTGGCGGGCCTGGAAGTCGGCGACCATGAAATCGGCCACGCAGACGAGGTGGTCGACCGCGTCGGCGTCGAGTTGGCCCGGGAAGTCGGTGTCGAGTTCCTGCAGGTGCAGGCGCACGACCAGCCGTTGGCCGTCGCGCTTGTGGCGCGAGTACCAGACCGCGTTGCCGAGGCACCACTCGGCCCACACCGCCTCGGCCCACCGGCTGGCGGCGCGGGTCTGTTCGCGGTCGTGGCCGATGTGGCCGCGCCACCGGTCGCGTCGCACCTCGGCGCCGGCCCGTTCGAGCATGCCCGCGATCGCGTCGGAGAACTTCAGGTCGTGCCCGGCGATCACGACGCGGTGGCGAGCCAGCCGGTGGTCGCCCTGCGGTCGGGCCGCGGCCAGCAGGGGCGCGATGCGCTCGCGCACGGCCGGCATCGTGAACGGCTGCACCGCGGCGTGCGCGGCGTCACGCGCCGTTTCCCACACCGCGACGTCGTCCAGCGTCCGACCGATGACGTCGGGCAGGTCGTCGAGGCGGTCGACGAACAGCGGGTAGTCGCCGCCCAGCAGCCGCTCGTGCATGGCGGTGCGGTTGAGCACCATCGGCACGTTCGCGGCCCCGTACTCGAGCAGCTTGGTCGACAACTCCAGCGAGGCGTCCATCGACGGGTCGCGGGCCGACAGCGCCAGCGTGCACCCGGCCAGCAGGTCGGCCACCTCGGCGCGTGACACCGCCCCGTGCCAGACCAGGCCGTCGGTGCCGGTGAGTGCGGCCTGGACGGCGGGCTTGAAGTCCGGGTCGTCCTTCGGGTCGTGGACCTTGTCGCCGGCCACGTGCAGTTCGAGGTCGGGATGCACCTCGCGCAGACGGGTGAAGGCGGCGACCGTCTCGAGGAACCCCCAGGCCGGCGCGAACTTGCCGGCGTAGAACAGCCGGGCGGGCCGTGGCGGCGGCCGCGACGGGCGCAGGAACGACACCGGCACCATCGGCGGCAGCAGCGCCGTGCGCAGCGCGGCGTCGGGGACGACGCCCTCGAGGTACGCACGCAACTCCTCGGTCTGGCACAAGAGCCGCTGCGACGCCCGGGCGATCGCACCGAGTGCGTCGCGGTCCTGGTCGGTCAGCAGCCACGGGGCCTGCGGGACGTCGGTGAGGTAGACCCACAGCCGTCCGGTGAGCGACGGACGGGCTGCCGCCTCCTTCGCGGCCGCGAACCCGCGGACGGCGACGACGTCGAAACGCTCTCGCCGGTCGAGGTCCTCGACCACGTCGAACGCCTGCGCGGGCGAGCTTCGCTCGCGGCCGGCCGGTTCGTCGGCGAACGCGACGTTGTCGAGACCGCGCAGGTCCGCGACGACCACGTCGCGGCGCAGCGCCGCCTTCGGCACGATCGTGACCGCGCAGCCGGCGTCCAGCGCCAGGGTCTGCGCGAAGGCGGCCAGCCAGATCGCCGAGCCGTCGACGAGGTTGAGGTCGACATCGCCGTACAGGCACACGCGCACACCCACGGATCGTGAACCTCGCACCGGCGGTCGTCAGGGTCGTCGCGCACCGTAGCCAGACGACCGGACAGGGCCGGTACCCGCCCACAGGCCCCGGTCCGGTTAGCGTCGCCCGGGGCTCGTGGAGGGGAGCGGCATGAACTTGTTCGCGGTCGTGCGCCCGCACCGGCGCGGTGTCGACGACCTCGTGGTCGAGCGCACCCTGGGAGCACTCGAGCCGTTCGGCATCGACGCCGAGGCGGTCGAGGTGGCCCGTCGCGGGCAGGTCGTCGCCGTGTCCTGGGCGGTGCACCCCGGGGCGTTCGGTCTCGGTGGCTACACCGCCGGCGACCCCGGGCACTGGGTCACCTACAACGGGCACCCGCTGCTGCGCGACCCGCAGGACGACCACGTCGGCGCCGCCCTGCTCGCCGCCTTCCGCGACGGCCGGCTGCCGGGGGACCTCGAGGGCGGCTACTACGCGGTCGCCGCCACCGACGGGGACGAGGTCCACGCGATCACCGGCCTGTCCAACACCGAACCGATCTACCACGCCCGCAGCCCCGAGGCGACCGTGCTCGGCAACCGGGCCTCGCTGGTCCAGCGCCTGGCGTACGGCGGCGGGCGCTACGCCTACGACCTCGACGCGCTGGTGTCGATGTGCACGACCGGTTGGCCCGTGCACCTCGAGGTCCCGTTCGAGGGCGTCGAACTGCTACCGCCCGGCACGCACCTGCGCGTCGGTGACGGCCGCGAGACCCGCCACACCTACCGGTCGCTGCCCTTCGGGGCCGGCGCGGACGCGTCGGTCGACGAGGCCGCGACCGTCGTCGCCGAACGGCTCAAGGCCGCCGTGACCGGGCTGGCACGCCTGGGCGGCGGCGAGCTGGAACTCAACCTGTCCGGCGGGAAGGACTCCCGGGTGGTCGTCGCCGCGGCGTGGGCGGCCGGGCTGAAGGTCCGCTGCGTGACGTCGGGCACCGAGACCGACCGCGAGGTCGTCGTCGCACGCGAGGTCGCGGACCACCTCGACCTGCCGCACACCTGGACCACCCCGCAGGTCCAGGCGAAGGCGAGCCGGCCCGACATCGCCGAACTGCTCGACCGTCAGGTCCTGCACGGCGAGGGCATGAGCAGCATCTACGACCCCTGCTACCCGGTGCGCGGCCCCGAGGCGCCCGTCCGGCTGGTGGGCCACGGGGGCGAGATCTTCAAGGGCGGCTACGACTCGATGAAGGGTGGTCGCCGCCCGCCGATCACGTCCCCCGCCGACGTCGAACGCTTCCTCGAGAACCTCGCCCTGCCCAACCGCGCCGTCCTCACCGCCGACGGGGTCGCCCGGCAGCGCCGGCTCAACGCCGAGTTCGCCGCCGCGTTCTTCGACGCCGGCTCCGCACCCGAGGACTTCTACGACCACGTCTACGTCCGGCTGCGCGAGGCCCGCGGCAACGGCGTGGCACGGCAGGCGTCCGGCTTCGGCGCGATGCTCTACAGCCCCTTCCTCGACGACCGGGCGCTCGAGGCCGTGCTGAGCACCACCGCGGACGCGCGCGCCGAGCAGGTGCTGTACGCCAAGGTGCTGGAGCGCTTCGACCCCCAACTGGCCCGGATCCGCTTCGCCGACAGCCGATGGCGCTTCGAGGAGTCCGGTCCCGTCGACTGGTTCGACCCCGACGGCTGGCAGGCGCGGGCACCGTTGCCGGCGGGCGAGAAACGCGGCGGACAGAA
>JAGXST010000202.1 GCA_018335555.1 Actinomycetota bacterium
CCGAGCCCGGCCATCGCGCGGGCGACCGCCTTCTCGCCCTCCTCGTGCACGATCGAGAGCACGCCGACCGGTGCGGACAGCAGTGGAGCGGGCAGGGTGCGCCCGAACAGTTCGACCTCGAGGTCGCGTTCGGCCACGTCGACCAGCATCCGCGGCACGAACCGCCACCGGGCGAACGCCTGCAGGTTGGCGGCGGCGGTGCGTTCGGCACCGGCACTGCCCGCCACGTAGGCGAACGCCTTGTCGTCGAGGTGGTCCCGGGCCGCGGCCTCGAGCCCGGCATACGTCACCGGCAGGTCGGGAATCTTGCCGCCCATCCCGGCGAAGTACAGCTCGTACTGGAACGTGTTGAATCCCACCGCGCCCGCTCCCGTGTAGACGGCGTCACCGTAGGCGACGACGCGCCGCGAAGAAGTCCCGCAGCAGGTCGCCGCCCACGTCGGCCAGGACCCCACGCGTCACCGCGACCGTGTGGTTGAGACGCGGATCGCGCGGGATGTCGTACAGGGCGCCGACGGCACCGGCCTTCGGGTCGTCGGCCGCGAACACCAGGCGTGGCAACCGCGCCAACACGAGCGCGCCGGCACACATGGTGCAAGGTTCGAGCGTGACGTAGAGGGTGCAGCCGTCGAGGCGCCACGAACCGACCGCGCGCGCGGCCTCGCGCAGCGCCAGGATCTCGGCGTGGGCGGTGGGGTCCTGGTCGACCTCGCGGCGGTTGTGGCCACGCCCCACGACCGCGTCGTCGCGGACGACGACCGCGCCGATCGGCACGTCGTCGTGCGCCGCGGCACGCTCGGCCTCGGCGACGGCCTCGCGCATCCACACCTGGTCGTCCACGTGCCCGATCGTAGGCCGTACTTCCGGACCGCAGACGCCGGTTACCTTGGCCACTAGCGACCCCTGCGTCACGAGGAACCACGATGCTCAACACCCGCACCTACTTCGTGCCCGACATCTCCTGCGATCACTGCAAGAACTCGATCGAGGGTGCGCTCGACCAGCTCGAGGGTGTCGGCTCGCGTCAGGTGAACATCGCCGACAAGACCGTCGTCGTCGAGGGCATGGCCAGCGAGGAGGCCGTCACCAAGGCCATCAGCGACGCCGGCTACGAGGTCGAGCGGGTCGAAGGCACCGGCACGACGGACGGCCACCCCGGCCCGATCGTCTGATCGAACTCAGGCGTCCAGGGTGAGCTCCTCGATCTGGTTCTTGCCGTAGAACGCGATCGAGCGCACGCCGTGCTCGCGCATCACCCCGGCGATCTCGTTCTTCTCCCGGTCACGGTCGTCGTCGTCCGATGCCGACAGCCCGGCCTGGACCACGAGGTTGCCGCGCTCGAGTTCGGCATTGAGCTCCTTGAGCCGCTCCGCCTCGTCGCCGAGCGCCTTCTGCACCGTGCGCATCGCCTTCTCCATGGTGCCGTGCTCGTCGCCGTCCGGGTCGAGTTGTTCCTCGCCCGAGTCGCCCGAGAGCACCTCGACGTCGGTGGCGCCGGTCCCGGACAGGGCCGAACGGAGTCCTTCGACGGCGTTACGGTCGTCCAAGATGCCGACGACCTTCTCGGTCGGATAGACCAGCATGTCCTCGCTCACGGGTGCCTCCTGGATGCTGCTGCCTCGGCGGTACTGCGGTGCGGTCCATCACAGTCGCCCCGGCCGGCGTTCGCCACCGCAGGCCGTGCCCGTCCGGGCACCCCGACGCCGACTGCTGGCCGGATGGACGCGCGGCTAGGGTCGACGGTCCGGGTGCAACGGCCGACGAGGAGACCGCGTGGCGTCCCGACTCGATCCGACGACGACGGTGGACGTCCTGCGTCAACTGCACGACCAGCTCGGGCCGGTCGACCCTGCCACGCGCGCGATCGTCGGTCTGCAGGCGACCGAGCCCGGCGCCGTGCAGTTGGTGGACGTCGCGATGCGGGACAACGGCATCCTCGAGGTGGGCGACGCCACCGATGGGCTCGTCGTGGTGACCGCCGAGGACGTCGCCGACCCCGATGGCCGCGACATCGTCACGCTGCAACAGTTGGTCTGCATCCTGCGCGACGGAGGCGAGGTCGGCGTCTACCGGCCCGAGGGGTCGGAGGATCTGCTGAGCTGGTCGACCGCCGACGAACTCGACGAGGACGCCCAGGCGCTGCGGCCGCGCGACCCGGTGGCCAACACCGCCCGGCGCGCCTTCGGACAGGCCTGCCTCGCCGACGTGCCCGAGGTCGTCGACCTCTGTGCGCGGGCCTGGCTGCTGGCGGTGACCGGCGAGGCCATCGAACGGTTCGACGCCGCAGACGGACCGCGCGAGGTCGATCCGCACGAGTTGCGCGACGTCGCCGCCCGCCCGCCACTCGGCGACGGACTCGACGAGGCGAGCACCACCTGGGACGACGTGCACCGCGCCGCCTGCGACGGTTCGCTGGAGCTCGGCCCCTTCACCGTCGACGTCGAACACGCGAACTGGCTCGACACCGTCGGCCTGGCGCAGTTGCTCGACCGCACCCTGCCACCCGTCGAGCAACTCCTCGGCACGCTCCAGGTCGTGGGCGAGGACGACCTGCTGAACTGGGCGATCGAGTGGCTGTCGGCACGTGACTGGTACCGGCAGGCGTGAGGGAGCGGCGGCGTCCGTGATCCCCATGCGGGAGCGGACACGGTCGGCTCGGGTGGCGGGCTCCGCGGTACGGTCCCGCCGACCCAGGAGCAGTCACGTGAGCCGCCCCGTCCGCACCGCCGTCCCGGCCCTGATCGCCGGGCTCGCGCTGCTGCTGGCCGGGTGCGGCAGTGACTCGCCGCAGGACCTGCTCGCTGCGGCACCCGAAGCGATGCTCGAACAGGGAACGGTCGGCTACCAGCAGGGTGTGATCGTCTCCGACGGCAGCGGCGAGATCCTGATCGACACCACGACGCAGGGCGCCCAGGACCTGCAGACGACCGCGCAGCGTCTGACCATCCACGTCGGTGAGGCGGCCCAGCAGGCCGGGGCTGCCGGCGGTCAGACCGTCGAGGTCATCCTCGACGGCACCCTCGCCTACGTGCACAGCCCCGAGTTGCAGGCGCTGGCCGGCGTCGAGTGGGCCCGGTTCGACCTCACCGAGACCGCACAACTGCTGCCCGGCTTCGATGCGTCCGGTCAGCAGCAGGCGGGCCCGATCGCGTTGCTCCACGACCTCCGTGGCGCCGTCGACGAGATCGAGGAACTCGGCGAGGAGGAGGTCCGCGGGGTCGACACGAAACACCTCCGCGTGATGGTCGACGTGCAACGCGCGATCGAGAACGCGCCCGAGGGGCGCCGCGAGGACCTGCGGACCGCCGCCGAGGCCCTCGGGGTCCCCGACCGTTACCCGATGGAGATCTGGATCGACGGTGACGCGTTGCCACGCCGCATCGTCACGTTGATCGAGACCGACGACGACGCCTTCGGGCCGACGACCCGCGAGATGCGTACCGACCTGTTCGACTACGGCGAACCCGTCGACGTGGCGGCCCCGGATCCCGACGACGTGGTCGACTTTTCCGAACTGCTCTCGCTGCTCGGCGGGGCAGACGGCGCGGGCTCGTAGCGCGTGGCGACCGCCACGCCGGCCGCTTCGTTCCCCGGCCCCGATGCGCTCGGGCGTGGGGTCGTGGTCGCCGCCGGTGCGCCGACCCCCCACGGCTTCGACGGGGTCCGCCGCTTCGTGGTCGACGATGCGGTGGCGGCGGCTCCGGCCGCCCTGGCCGCGGTGTTGCACCATCGGTGGCTCGGACGCCGGCGGTTCGTGCTCGAACTGGCCGCCGACAACGGCGTGCTGCGCGCCCCGGAGACCACCGACCTCGCGCCCTACGAACTCTCACCCGACTTCGCATTCCACCGCGAACGGCTGCACTTCCTGACATGGGCGAACACCTACGACCTGCGCGACGGTCACCCCATCTGGTGGCACGGCGAACTCGCCCAGCGACGCGCCGGCGCCGGGCCGTCGACCGTTGCGGACGTGACGCTGCAAGATGGTCGCGACGCGTGGGTGGACGGTGGGCCGCGCGGGCCCGTCGCGGCACTCGGGCCGGCGGTGCTGCTCCATCGCGAGTCGGTCGGGCTCGGTCGCGCGACCCCCTTGGGCGACGATGCGCCGGCAGAGCCCCTGGCGCCCGACCAACTCGCAGCCGTGATCCACGGCGCCGGGCCGGCACGGATCATCGCACCCGCCGGTTCCGGCAAGACGCGCGTGCTGACCGCGAGGCTCCGGCACCTGTTGGCCGATCGGGGCATCGAACGGGACCTGCTCACCGCGGTCGCCTACAACACCCGGGCAGCGCAGGAGATGCGCGAACGCACCGCCGGGACCGGCGCGTCGATCCGCACCCTGCACTCCCTGGCGCTGTGGATCTGCAACCTCGACTCGCGTCGCGACGTGATCGACGAGCGCGACCAGCGGACCCTGCTCGACCGGCTCATCACGGTGGCCCGGATCCCGAACCAGGACCCGTTCCAGCCCTACCTCGAAGCGCTCACCGAGGTGCGACTCGCGCTGCGTGACCCGGGCGAGGTCGAGGCGGTGCGCGGCGACGTGGACGGGTTCGCCGAGGTGTTCCCCCAGTACCGCGACCTGCTCGCCGAACGACGGGTCCTCGACTTCGACGAGCAGATCTACCGGGCGCTGGAGTTGCTGCTGACCCGGCCCGACATCCGCCGCAGGGCGCAGCAGGTCGGCACGCACCTGCTGGTCGACGAGTTCCAGGACCTCACCCCGGCGTTCCTGCTGCTGGTCCGCCTCGTCGCCGGCCCGTCGATGCAGGTGTTCGCCGTCGGCGACGACGACCAGACCATCTACAGCTATGCCGGTGCGACCCCGGACTACCTGGTCGACTTCGACCGCTGGTTCCCGGGTGCGGCCCACCACGCCCTCGAGGTCAACTACCGCTGCCCGCCCGAGGTGGTCGACGCCGCGGTCTCGCTGCTGGGCCACAACCGCCATCGTGTCCCGAAGACCATCCGCGCCGGCCTCGCCGACGAGGCCGCGTCATGAGCGGCTGGGGGGCAACGAGCGAGCGCGACGGGGGACCCAGCCGGAAGCAGAGCCTGCACGTGCACGCCGTGAACTCCGGAGCGATGGCGGAGCGGGCGGTGACGCTCGTGCGCGACCGGTTCGCCGACGGCGGCCTGCCCGCCCAGGCCGCGGTGCTGGCGCGCGTCAACTCGGCGTTGCTGCCGATCCAGGTGGCGTTGACCGAGGCCGGCGTGGCGCACACCGCACCGCTCGACGCCTCGGTGCTCGGGCGCACCGGCGTGCGGACGGCGCTGGCCTACCTGCGCCTCGGGCTCGACCTCGAGCGGTGCCAGCGCGACGACGTGCTCGACACGCTCAACCGTCCCGCGCGCAAGGTGAAGTCGGCGGTGCAACCGTTGCTGCGTCGCTCGACCCGGTGGTCGGTCGGGCAACTCGAGGCGATGGCCGATGCGCTCGACCCGAGTCACCGCGAGCGGTGGACGGGCTACCTCGGCGACCTGCACCACCTCGCCGCCGCCATCACCGACGGCGCGGACACGGCCCGGTGTCTGTGGATCGTGCGCAACCGGATCGGGCTGGGCGAGGCGATGGACGCGCTGGACTCGTCGCGGACCCGTCCCGAGGGCTCGAGCCACGGCGACGACCTCGATGCGCTGGAACAGCTGGCGGCGCTGCACACCGACCCCGCCACGTTCCGCGAGTGGCTGGTCGATCGTCTGCGCGTCCCCGCCGACCCCGCCGGGGTGACGCTGTCCACGGTGCACCGGGTCAAGGGCATGGAGTGGGACCACGTCGTGGTCTTCGCCGCGTCGTCAGGACTGTTCCCGCACCGCCTGTCCGAGGACGTCGAGGAGGAGCGACGGGTCTTCCATGTCGCGATCACCCGCGGACGTCGGCGGGTCGATGTCGTCGCCGACCGCGAACGCACGTCGCCGTTCGTGGCCGATCTGACCAAGCCGGGCGACGTGGTACCGGCGGACCGGACGAGCGCTGACGTACCGGCGAAGGTGTCGCCGACCCGCCGGCCCGACGGTGGCATCGTCGCCGAGCCCGGCCTGGCGTGCAGTCTGCCGGGCGGACTGGTGGGTCGGGTCGTCGGCGTCGATGCGTCCGACGTGACCTTCGAGGTCGACGACGAGGGCACGCCCGTCACCGTGCGTCTGCCTTTCGGCGTGGAGGTCGTGGTCGAGGGACAGCGCGCGGCGCTCGGGCCGGCACCGCGGACCACCCGGGTCGCGACGGGGCGGGCGACCGGCGGCCTGGGCGATCCCGGCGTGGTGGGTCCCGGCAGGACATTCGACGGTCGCCTGGTCGAGGCCGACGAACCACCGATGGACGACCGCCTCTACGAGGCGCTGCGGGAGTGGCGCACCCGCATCGCCGCAGAACAGGGCGTGCCGGCCTACCTGGTGTTCCACGACCGGCACCTGCAGGTCATCGCGGGCCGCAAGCCGACCTCGCTGCGCGAGCTCGCCGGCTGCCCCGGCGTCGGCCCGACCAAGCTCGAGCGCTACGGCGACGATCTCCTCGACATCGTCACCACCGCCACCGACTCCTGACTCACCGGGGCGGACAACGGATCCTCGGCCGCGCCGGCGATGGGCCGGGTGAGGGACCGGCGGGTCGCGAGGCGAAGCCGGCCGTAGTGGAACGTCATCGCACCCATGCCGGCCAGGAGCGGCAGCAGCGCCTCGGGACCGTGGTGGGCGAGCAGTCGCACCATCTCGCCTCCTTCCCTGACGGATCAGCGGGCGACCAGCCACCAGACGACCAGCGCGATCACGACGATCGCCGCAACCAGCGGCACCAGCCGTTTCATCGTCGCCGCGCCGGCGACGTCCATCAGGTCCAGGGCGTCGTTGTCGCGGTCGACTCGCGACTCGATGATCCTCGGCCCGCCGCGTGGCGTCGCCATCTCGACCGTCGGCTGTTCGGCTCCGGGCTGGGCCCCTTGGCTCGGTGCCTCCGCTTCACCATCACCGAGCCCCACCATCGGCGCGGGCTCCTCGGGTGCTTCGGTCAGCATGGCGCGAAGGCGGTCGGCGAATGCATCGATGATCTTGGTGCCGACCTCGGCCATCACGCCGCGACCGAACTGCGCCGGCTTGCCGGTCACCTTCAGGTCGGTGACGACCGTGACCAGCGACCCGGTCCCGTGCGGCACGACCGAGGCGGTCACGTCGGCAGCCGCGGTGCCGCTGCCCCTGGCCTCGCGCCCGGCGGCCTCGATACGGCCGCTGCGTGCATCGGCGTCGACCTCGACGAGGCGGGCCGTGCCCCGGTAGGTCATCTGCATCGGCCCGACCTTGACCTTCACGTGGCCGGTGTAGACGTCGCCGTCGACTTCCTCGAGCACGGCACCGGGCAGACACGGCGCGACCTTCTCGAGGTCGGTCAAGGTCGCAAAGGTGGTGTCGGGGTCGGCCGGCACCTCGAACGCGTTCTCGAACTGCATGCACGCTCCCTGGACGCAGTTGGTACGACGCTAGGTGTGTCCTGCGCCGAGTGATCGGGAATCGGCGAAACGGCCGACCCGTGTGCGTGCTGGCAGACGGCGTGTTCGCTCGCACGCATTCCGGAGGAAAGCAATTGCGGACGCAATCTGTGCATGCAAACTCGCGTCCGGGGTTCCTAGGGAGCGGAGAGCATTCGATGCAGGTTCCGGAGACATTCACGTTCGAACGGGCGGGAAGCGTCGAGGAGGCCATCGCCCTCCTCGAACGACACGGCGACGAAGCTCGCCTGATCGCCGGCGGGCACAGCCTGCTGCCGATGATGAAGCTGCGCCTCGCGGCGCCCGAGACGCTGATCGACATCACGGGCGTCCCCGGGCTCGACCAGATCCGGGTCGAGGGCGACCACCTCGTCATCGGCGCCCTGGTCCGCCACGTCGACCTGCTCGAGTCGGCACTGCTGGCCGAGCACTACCGCATCTTCGGCGACGCCGAACGGGTCATCGCCGATCCCCTGGTGCGCAACCGGGGCACGATCGGTGGGTCGCTGTGCCAGGCCGATCCGGCCGAGGACCTCTCGGCGGTGTGCGCGGCGCTGCGCGCCGAGGTGGTGATCCACTCCTCTGCCGGGCCGCGCACCGTGCCGGTGCGAGAGTTCCACGACGGCCCGTACATGACGGCGGTCGGCGACGCCGAGATGCTCACCGAGATCCGCATCCCGATCCGTCCCGGTGCCGGCAGCGCGTACGAGAAGGTCGAACGCCGGGCCGGTGACTGGGCCGTGGCCGCCGCCGGTGTCTTCGTCCAACTCGACGGCGACCGCATCACCGACGTCGGTATCGGCATGTCAGCGGTCGGTGCGCCGCACTTCACCTGCACCGAGGCCGAGGACGCACTGCGGGGACGACCACCCACGCCCGACGTCCTGGCCGAGGCGGCCCAGCACTGCCACGACCACTGCAACCCGACCGCGGACCAACGCGGACCCGAGGACTACAAGCGCCACCTGGCGCGCGAACTGACGATGCGGGCGCTCACGCGAGCCGTCGCCCACGCACGAGGAGA
>JAGXST010000203.1 GCA_018335555.1 Actinomycetota bacterium
TCGGTCGTGATGATCTCGACGTCGCGAGCGGGGTCCACCGAGCCGCTGACGTGGATGATGTCGTCGCTTTCGAAACAGCGCACGACGTTGCAGATCGCGTCGACCTCGCGGATGTGGGCCAGGAACTGGTTGCCCAGCCCCTCTCCCTGCGACGCGCCGGCGACGAGGCCCGCGATGTCCACGAACTCGATCGCGGTCGGGATGACCTTCTGCGACCGGGCGAGCCCGGCCAGGCGGGTCAGCCGCTCGTCGGGGACCGCGACCACGCCCACGTTGGGGTCGATGGTGCAGAAGGGGAAGTTGGCCGCCTCGGCCCCGGCCTGGGACACGGCGTTGAACAGGGTCGACTTGCCGACGTTGGGCAGGCCGACCAGGCCGACCTGGAGCGCCACGGTGGAACCTTTGCGACGTGGGCGGAGGAGAGTCTCGCGGGCCGCGGCGACCACGACGACGCGGCCCGGGCCCGACTCACGAGGGTAGCCGACCGGTTCTTTGGGTCGGGTCCCCCGTCTCGGTCGCTGCGCTCCCTCGTTGCCCCCCGACCGGTTCTTTGGGTCGGGTCCCCCGTCTCGGTCGCTGCGCTCCCTCGTTGCCCCCCGGCCGGTTCTTTGGGTCGGGTCCCCCGTCTCGGTCGCTGCGCTCCCTCGTTGCCCCCCGACCCCGGTCGCGCACGGTACGGTCCCGCGCCATGCGTCTGCTCGTCGCGCGGTGTTCCGCGACCTACGAGGGTCGACTCTCGTCGACCCTGACCAGCGCCGTCCGCCTGGTGATGGTCAAGGCCGACGGCTGCGTCGCCCTGCACGCCGACGTCGGGGCGTACAAGCCCCTGAACTGGATGAACGCGCCCAACACCCTGTTCGAGGAGGAGGGGCGCTGGATCGTCACCAACCCCAAGGGCGAGAAGCTGACGATCGAACTCGAGGAGGTCTTCGAGGACGTCAGCTACGAACTCGACGTGGCGCGCGGCCTGACCCTCGACGGGGTCGAGAAGGAACTGCAGGAACTGCTCGCCGCGCACCCCTCCCACCTCGAGCAGGAACTGATCTGCATCCAACGGGAATTCCGCACCGACCTCGGTCCCGTCGACCTGCTGTGCCGCGATGCCGTCGGCGGGGCGGTCGCGGTCGAGATCAAGCGCATCGGCGAGATCGACGGGGTCGAGCAGCTCACGCGCTATCTCGAACGGATGCAGCGCGACCCGCTGCTGGCCCCGGTCCGCGGGGTGTTCGCCGCCACCATCATCAAGCCGCAGGCCCGGGTGCTCGCCGAGTCGCGTGGCATCGCCTGTGTCGAGGTCGACCTCGCCCGCCTGCGCGGCGAGGAGGACACCAACCTGCGGCTGTTCTGAACGTTTCGGTGGCGTCAGGAGTCGAGGTGTGGGGCATCGTCGACCTCGCCGGGCTCGTGCGCCGCGCCACCGAGCCGCCGCGGGCGGACGGTCGCCGTACGCGGCTGGTCGCCGTCGACGGGTTCGGCGGGGCCGGGAAGTCGACTTTCGCGGCCGCGTTCGCGGCTGCCGCCGACGCCGCGGTCGTCCACCTCGACGACCTCGTCCACGGCTGGGAGGGCGGGGTCGACGTCCCGCGTGTCCTCGACCACGTCCTCGGCCCGGTGCTCGTGGATCGGGCGGCCCGCTACCAGCGCTACGACTGGGAACGTCGGATGTTGGCGGAGTGGATCACGGTGCCCGCGGGCGGCATGGTCATCGTCGAGGGGGTCTCGACCCTCCGGCACGAGTTCGGCGATCCGTGGGACCTGCGGGTCTGGGTCGAGTCGCCCCGCAGCCTCTGCCTGCGGAGGGGCCTCGAGCGGGACGGCGACGCTGCGCGCGGGCTGTGGGAGGCGTGGATGGCCGAGGAGGACGCCTACATCGCGGCGGACGACCCGCGCTCACGGGCCGATGTGGTCATCGACGGCAGCGCACCCTCGCACGCCGGGACGGTCCGCCTCCTGGAGGATCGGGGCAGCTTCCGGCGATGACTCGTCCGTTGGTCGCGCGTACGCCCTGGCCGGGCGGCGGGGGCCGTGGCCGCGGCGCACGTCGTCATGTCCGTTTTGCCGGGGTCCGACCGTAGCTGTGACGCGTGGCGCGATGGGCCCTGATCGCGGCCGTGCTGGTTCCGGCCGTGCCTGCGGCGGCGCAGGGGCCGGCCGACGTCCGTGACCTCGGCGCGGCTTGCGACGTCCGTGCGCAGGCGTGGCGGCCCTTCGCCGACGTCGCCGACGACGAGCGGGCGGCCGGTGCCATCGGTTGCCTCGCCGCCTACCGGGTGGTCGAGGGCCGCTTCGTGGACGGCGAGCAGCGTTTCGAACCGGACGTTGCCGTGAACCGCCAGCAACTGGCGAGCTTCCTCGCGGGTGCGCTCGGGGTGCTCCCCGCGGACAGCTACACGCCGCCGTCCGCGACCACGCCCGTCGCCACCGACGTCGACCGCATTTCCGTGGTGCACCGCGTCGCGGTCGCCAGGCTGCAGGCTGACGGGGTCGTCGGCGGCTATCCCGACGGCAGCTTCCGGCCGGGCGCCGCCGTCACGAGGGCCCAGCTGGCCACCTTCGTCGCCGGAACGCTCGAGGCGGTCGCCGGCGACCTCCCGCGTGCCGTCGCTGCCGACGACGTGGCCGGGACCCACGCGGCAAGCCTCGAGAAGCTGGCCGCGGTCGGCGTGGTCGACCCCAACGAGGACTACCGCCCGGCCGACCCGGCCACGCGTGCCGACATGGCCCTGTTCGTGGCCCGCGCCCTCGACCATCTCGCGGCCGAGGGCCACCTCGTGCGCACGTCGTTCTCACCCGCCCCGGCGGACAACCGGCAGGGCCTGGCGGACGTCCGCGCCACCAGCGAGGGCGTCGGTTTCGACGTCGGCGCCGGCGAGGGTGGGTTCGGCTGGGAGATCCGCTACGTCGACGAGGCGATCTCGCACGGCACCGGGTCCGCGATCGAGGTCGCGGGCGATGCCGTGCTGCAGGTCTACCTGACCGGGATGGCGCTGCCGCCGAGCCTCGGCCAGCCGACGTGGAACGGTGAGCGCATGGCCCTGGACGGTCCCGGCGTCGTCGAGGTCGTCGACGCCGGCGTCTACGAGGGCAGACAGCTGTTGTTCGTCGGCACCACGGGTCGACACGCGTTCACCGCCGATCTCGCCACCGACGGCCGCATGCTGCGGCTCGACGTGCTCCCCGGCTGACCTCGCGCTGCCGGGCATACTGCGTCCGGCCGAGAATCGGGGGGAAGCATGGGGTTTCGGGGTGCCGTCGCCGCCGCCGGGTGTGGCGTGCTCCTTGCAGGCTGCTCGGGGACTTTGCTCGGACCGCCTCCCGCTCCGGCCGCCCGGCCGGTCATCGAGGGGCTGGAGGTGCAGCACCAGGCTATGATCGACCTGCAGGACGACGGCACCAGGGGGCCGCGTCCGAGACCGACGGCCGTCTGGGACGGCGATCAGGGTGGCTGGAGCTACGACGCTCCGATGCTGCTCATCGACGTGGCAGAACAAGACGATGCCGATGGCTACGCGATCGGTCGCGGCGGCGAGCTGTTCGCGACCTACACGGGCGACATCGCGGGCAGGCTGACGGTGAGCTTGTTCGACAACGACATCGTGGCGGGTGATGTCCTCGAGATCCACGCGTTCCGCAGGGAAGTTCCCGGCTTCCCACACGAGGAGGGCACCTCCCGCGCCGCGGGTCTCTCGCCCCCAACAGAGGTCGTCGTCCCGCCGTACTGAAGCGGCCTCCCATCATCCGGCGAGGTTGTCCTCGAGGTCCTCCAGTTCCACACCGCGGGTCTCGGGAAGTGCCCGGAATCCGAGTGCCGAGGCCGCGACGAGGCCGCCGAGCGACCACGCTGCGACGGTGAAGCCGCCGGTGGCGTCGGCGACGACGCCGAAGAGGGCCAATCCGGCCACCGCGCCGAGGACCCCGGTCACCGTCACCCAGCCCGCCACCGTCGCCCGGATCGAGGTCGGGACCAGTTCGGCGGCCAGCGCCCCCTGCGCAGGGGCGAAGGCGCCGCCGAGCAGCACCGCGGCCAGGTAGCCACCGGCGAGGCGGGGGAAGCCGCCGGAGTAGGCAACCGCGACGGCGACCCCCGTACCGGCCAGCGTCACGGCCGCCGTGACCCTGCGGCCGAGCCGGTCGGCGCCCCACCGCCCGAGCAGGAGGCCGGCCAGCCCGAGCGGGCCGGCGGCCAGTACCAGCGCGGCCAGTTGGAGCGGCGAGGCACCGAGGACCCGTTCGCCGTAGACGAACAGGTAGGTGAAGCCGGGTCCCGTGGCCACGGCGATCATCCCGACCAGGAAGGCCAGCACGGCGACGCGCCGACGGTACGGGGGCGCAACGGCACCGGGCCGTCCTTCGGGTCGCGTGGGTCGGCGGGCGATGGATGGCTCGCGGATCCGCGGGGCGAGCAGCGGCACGAGGACCAGCAGCGGGAACAGCGCGAAGGCGGTCACGACGCGGAAGGACGGATCACCGGGCAGGAGTCCCCGCCCCACCGAGACGACCCCCGAGCCCAGGCCGTAGGCGGCCGTGACCAGCGCGATCGCGCCGGCGCGGTCCACCGACCGGGATTCCTCGGCGGCGACCACTCCGGCCACCGCGTTGAGGGCGGCCAGACAGGGTCTGGCCAGGGCGACGAGCGCGACGTACCACCAGAACCCGGGGGACAGCGCGGCGAGGCTGGTCAGGCCGAAGCCCATGACGGCGACGGCCAGCAGCAGGCGTCGTCGACCGAACCGGTCGGCCGCGACGGTGAGACCGAGGCTGCCCAGGGACGCCAGGCGGATCAGTGCCAGGGCGACCCCGACGGTGGTGACCGGCAGGCCGATCTGGCCGAGCGGGCCGTCCTCCGCGGCGACATCACCGAAGGCGACGGCCACGTCCCCGGCCACCACCGTGACCCCGAACGCGCTGATGCCGCTGCCCATCGACAGTGCGGCCACCGAGAGCACGGGCGCGTGCAGCCACGAGCGTCGACGAACGGAGCGCGTCATGCCAGGTCCGGCTCGTGGACGTGACGCAGGATGTGGCGTCGCGCGTCGCGCTGGAGTTCCACGGCGCCCTGCCAGCCCGCATGCCGCGTCCGGATCGGGGGTCCCACGGTCATCGTCACCGTGGCGCGCCGCGGCAGGAGCCGCCCGACCGGCAGCACGGCCCGGGTGCCCCGGATGGCGACCGGCACCACCGGCACCCCCGACCGGGCGGCGACCTGGAACGCCCCCATCCGGAAGGGCTCGAGGCCCAGTGCCGGAGTTCGGCGGCCCTCGGGGAAGAACACCACCGTCCTGCCCGCGCGGACGGTGTCGGCGAGCGCCGCAGCGTCGGTGATCCCGCGCATCCGATCGCCCCGTCCGACCAGGTGGGTCTCCATACGACGGAGGACGAGACGGAGCAGTGGATGGTCGGCGAGCCCGGCGAGCGCAGCGAAGACCGCCGGCTCGTCGAACAGTCGGACCAGGACGAGTGGATCGAGGTGGCTCGCATGGTTGGCCACCATGACGAACGGTCGGTCGCGCGGCAGGTGATGGGCGCCCTCGACGCGGACCCGTACGCCGACGAGCGCGGCGAGCAGGTTCCCGGCCCCCTGCACCAGCCGCCAACGCCATCGCATGGTCGGCGCCAGCACGATCAGCGGCCCGACGACGGCGGCCACGATGCCGAAGGCGGCCAGGGCCCAGACGCCATACAGCGTGTGGGGTGACGCGACCGTGACCACGGCCGGGGCGGCGTCCCGGACGCCGGGCCCGGCGGAGGGCTGCCCACCGTCGACGTCGGGAGACGGAGGATCGACCGCCATCCCGGCTGCGGCCAGCAGGTCACCGGGCGTCCGCGCGGCGGCCAGCGTGTCGTCGGGGAGCGAGACGCCGAACAACTGCTCCGTTCGAACCAACAACTCGGCCACGGACAGGCTGTCGAGCCCGAGGTCGGCATCCAGACGCGAGTCGATGCCGACGTCCCGTACACCCCGCACCCGACCCGCGTCAGTCATGATCTCGCGCACCGTCGCGAGCAGCGCCTCGACCGCGGTGTCCGGCTCGGGGTGTCCACCACCTTCGGTCTGCACTGCCTGCCTCGGCTCGGGGTCGTCCAGGGTGGTGCCGGCCGGCCACCCGGTGGCCGGTGCCAGCACACCTTAGGTTCGCCGCGTCGGCCGACCCGCGTCAGACGACGCGCGTCAGCGCTGCCTCGGCCGCGGAGATCAGTGACGCGTCGCCGACCTCGCGGACGCCGTCCAGGTCGAACCAGCCGACATGCGGGGACTCGCCCGCGTGCGGGGCGAAGGCCGCCGCGCCGTCGGCGAGCAGCAGGTAGCGCACGTCGAGGTGGACGTGGCCGCGTGGGCCCTGGTGGACGTCGACGTGCGCGACGGCCGGCCCGGACCCGGGATGGCGCGCGTCGAGGCCGGTCTCCTCGTAGGTCTCGCGGATGGATCCCTGTGCGACCGTCTCGCCGGGATCGACGTGGCCGCCCGGCTGCAGCCAGATGCCGAGACGCTTGTGGCGGTGCAGCAGCACCCGGCCATGGTCGTCGAGCACGATCGCCGAGCCGGTGACGTGCGCGGGGTCGGCGGTCTCGTCGAGGGGTCGGGGCAGCCAGTCGAGCATGGCCAGCGTCCGGCGCAGCGAGGTGCGTTCGCGGAGGTCCCGGGGGTTGTGCCCGTCCAGGTGGGCGCGCAACTCCTCGACGGCGTCAGTCATCGGTGCCGCTCCCACAACCGCTCGAGGGCGTGGTCGGCTCGGCGGATCTTGCCGGTGGCGGTCCGGGGCAACTCGTCGACGACCAGCACGGTCTTCGGCACCTTCGCCCGGCCGAGTCGCTGCGCCAGTGCGCCGCGCAGCGTCTCCCCGTCGAGATGGGTGCCCGGCCATCCGACGACCGCCGCGACCAGCCGTTCGCCCCAGTCGTCGTCGGGCACGCCGAACGCGGCGGCCTCGGCGACACCCGGCTGCTCGAGCAGGTGGCGTTCGACCTCGGCGGGGTAGACGTTGACCCCGCCGGTGATGACCAGGTCACCCGGGCGACCCGACAGGAACAGCCGGCCTTCCGCATCGAGGCTGCCGAGATCGCCGACCGTGAATGCCGCGCCGTCCCACGCCGCGGCCGTCTTGACCGGGTCACGCCAGTACGCGAAGCGGGCATGGTCGGGGGCATGGGCCCACACCGTGCCGACCTCGCCGGGCCCGAGGACCCGTCCGTCGCCGTCGCGGACCTCGAGGCGGTGTCCCGGGCGGGCGGTGCCGACCGTGCCCGGCGCGGCCTGCCAGACGTCGGGCGGGCAGGTGGTGAACTGGCCCTCGGTGGAACCGTAGAACTCCCACACCGCGCCCTCGGGTGCCGCGTCGAGCAGGCGCTCCTTCAGCCGGACCGGACATGGGGCGCCCGCGTGCGCGAGCAGTCGCAGGGAGGCGAGATCCTCGACCGGGTCATGGCTGGCGGCGAACAGGCGCTGCAGGTGGGTCGGCACGCAGAACAGCGAGTCCGGCCGGACCTCGCGCAGCGCCCGCGACCAACCCGCGGCGTCGAAGCCGCGGAGCAGCGCGATGCGCCCGCCGAGGAGCGCGGTGACGAGGGCGAACCGGAAGGGCCCGGAGTGGTACAGCGGCGAGACGACGAGGTGGACCTCGCCGTGGCGCCGGTCGAAGGCGGCGTGCTCGTCGTCGACGACCGCCTTGCCCCAGGCAGCATCGTGCACCCCGACGTGGACGCCCTTGCGTCGTCCGGTCGTGCCGGAGGTGTAGGCCATCGGCCGGGTACGCGGCCACGCGGCGTCCGGGTCGGTCCCCGGCAGGTCGTCGAAACATGCCGGCGTGAGCGTCTCGAGGCGGCCGGGTGTGGCCGTCAGCCGACCGGCCGTCGCCGGTGCGGTCAGGACCACCTCCGGTTCGGCGTCGTCGAGCACCTCGCCGATCTCGGCCGGGCCGAGGTCGGGTGGCAGTGGCACCGGGACGACACCCTCGAGACAGGCAGCCGCCAGGACGCCGAAGGTGCTCGGCTCGTTGCCGAGCACCACGGCCACGCGGTCGCCGGACCGCAGGCCCAGGCGGCGGAGCAGGGTGGTTCCGCGTGCGATCAGGGGCTCGGCGTCGACCGCCGCGAGCCGGTCGTCGGCGCTCACGCGGTGCGGGTCAGCCCCACCTCGTCGACCAGGTCGGCGGGGGAGCGGCGTAGGCCGATGACGAAGTCGCCGAACTCGGCGTACTTCGCCGAGGCCTCGTCGTAGCGCATCGTGTAGACGATGTCCTTGACGTCGGCGAGGTCGTGGGCGAACAGGGTCACGCCCCACTCCCACTCGTCGAGTCCGGTGCTGCCCGACACCAGTTGCAGGATGCGGCCGGTGTAGGCACGCCCCGACTTCCCGTGGTCGTGCATCAACCGGCGACGCTCCTCGAAGTCGAGCGAGTACCAGTTGTCCTCGCCGAAGCGGCGG
>JAGXST010000204.1 GCA_018335555.1 Actinomycetota bacterium
AGCTTCACGGTCGGCGGCAGACCGATCATGTCGTCGGCGATGCCGACCACGACGATGACCGAGGCACCGACCAGCAGCGCGATCGGTTCGGAGGTCGAGGAGAACAGCGCCTCGAAGGGCCCGCCGATGATCGCCGCGACGCCGAGCGCAGCCAGCAGGCCGGCGAACATCGCCAGGCCACCCAGGGTCGGCACCGGGTCGCGGTGGACGCGCCGGCCGTCGTCGGGCACGTCGACCGCACCGAGCCGCCGCGCCAACCGCCGCACGAACGGTGTCGTACCGCCCGTCACCACGCCGGCCGTCAGGGCGACGACGGCGAACGGGACGATGGCGTCGAACACGTCAGTCCTGGGGCATGGCCGGCACCGGACCGGCAGTCGCTTCGCGCCCCGCGCGCGAGGCGACGGGATAGGCCGGGAAGGCCGTGACGAGGTCGGTGACGTCGGCGCGGACCGCGGCCCGGTCGTCCTCGGTACCCGTGAGCGCGCGGTCGATCAGGCCCGCGATCGTGACCATCTCGTCGGGCCCCATCCCCTGGGTCGCCACGCACGAGGCGCCCGCGCGGATGCCCGAGGCGACGGCGGGCGGATTGGTGTCGAACGGGATCGCGTTCTTGTTGAGCACGATGCCCGCGGCGTCGCAGCGCGCTTCGGCCTCGGCACCGGTCAGGCCACGGGGGGTCACGTCGGCGAGGAAGAGGTGGGTGTCGGTGCCGCCGGAGGTGATCCGGTAGCCGCGTTCGACCAGCGCGTCGGCGAGGCTGCGCGCGTCGTCGAGGATGCGCTGGCCGTACTCCTTGAAGCCGGGGTCCATGGCCTCCTTGAGCGCGACGGCCTTGGCCGCGATCACGTGCTCGAGCGGGCCACCCTGCGTGCCGGGGAACACCGCCTTGTCGATCGGCTTGGCCCAGTCCTCGTTCGTGAGGATGATGGCGCCGCGTGGTCCGCGCAGGGTCTTGTGGGTGGTGAAGGTGACGATGTCGCAGTAGGGCACCGGGCTCGGGTGGACGCCGGCGGCGACCAGGCCGATGAAGTGGGCCGCGTCGCACATCAGCACGGCGCCGACCTCGTCGGCGATCGAGCGGAAGCCCTCGAAGTCGAGCTGACGCGGGTAGGCCGACCACCCGGCGATGATCAACTTGGGACGGTGTTCGACCGCGAGGCGGCGCACCTCGTCCATGTCGATGGTGTTGTCGTCCTCGCGCACCCCGTAGCTGACGATGTCGAACCACTTGCCGGAGAAGTTGATCGCCATGCCGTGGGTCAGGTGCCCGCCGTGCGGCAGGGACATGGCCAGGACCTTCTCGCCCGGCGCGACCGTGGCGAAGTACGCGGCGATGTTGGCGCTGGCGCCCGAGTGGGGCTGCACGTTGGCGTGATCGGCACCGAACAGTTGCTTGGCCCGGTCGATGGCGAGTTGCTCGATCGGGTCGATCGCCTCGACGCAGCCGCCGTAGTAGCGCTTGCCCGGGTAGCCCTCGGCGTACTTGTTGGTCAGCACCGATGCCTGCGCCGCCATCACGGCGGGGGAGGCGAAGTTCTCGCTGGCGATCAGTTGCAGCTTGCTGCGCTGCCGGTCGAGTTCGGTGAGCAGTCCCGCGGCCACCTCCGGGTCGAGTTCGCGCAACTGGTCGAAGTCCGGACCCCAGAACGTGCTCACAGCGACAGGCTCCCGCGTCGAGGATGCGGCGCACGGTTCGATCGGCGCCCCGAATGCCGCTCCAATCTACCCCCGCGCGCTCAGCGCGACACCCCCGGTCTCATCCGTGTGTGCGCCCGGGGCCCGGGCCGTCGCAGCCGAGGACGCACGTGCGGCGGCACCCGGCCGGCGATGCATCAGGCCCGCCCGCGCCGCCGTGACGCGCCCGCCGCCTTGAGGGGGCGCCACCAGTCCTCGTGCTCGCGGTACCAGCGGATGGTGGCCTCGAGTGCGTCGTCGAGCGACACCTGTGGCTTCCAGCCGAGTTGGCGGAGCCGGCTGCTGTCGATCGAGTAGCGCCGGTCGTGACCCGGCCGGTCCGGCACGAACTCGATGCGCTCCTCGCCGACACCGAAGTGGTCGAGGATGGCCAGGGTCAGCTCGCGGTTGGAACGCTCGTTGCCCGCACCGACGTTGTAGACCGCGCCGGGCTCACCCTCGGTGAGGACCAGCCACTGGGCGGCGACGTTGTCGAGCACATAGGTCCAGTCGCGCACGTTGCCGCCGTCGCCGTACAGCGGCACGTTGCCGCCGTCGATCAGGTTGGTGACGAACAGCGGGATCATCTTCTCGGGGTGGTGACAGGGCCCGAAGTTGTTCGCCGTGCGCGTCACGCCGATCGGGTACCCGTAGGTCGTGGCATACGAGCGGGCGAGCAGGTCCGCGGACGCCTTCGAGACCGAGTACGGGCTGTTGGGTTCGAGCGGGTCGGTTTCGACGAACGAGCCGTCGTCGATCGAGCCGTAGACCTCGTCGGTGGAGATGTGCAGGACCCGTTCGACGTCGTGCCGACGTGCGGCGTCGAAGACCACACCTGCACCGAGCACGTTCGAGCGCAGGAACTCGGCCGGGCCGTCGATGGAGCGGTCGACGTGGCTCTCGGCCGCGAAGTGCACCACGGCGTCGGCGCGCGCCATCTCGGTGTCGACGAGCGCGCTGTCGCACACGTCGCCGTGGACGAACCGGTAGCGCGGGTCGTCGGCGACGTCGGCCAGGGACGCGAGGTTGCCGGCGTAGGTGAGCGCGTCGAGGTTCACGACCTCGACGTCGTCGGTCGTGGCCAGCACGTGGCGCACGAAGTTGCTGCCGATGAACCCGGCACCGCCGGTGACGAGCAGCCGCATCAGCGTCCTTCCTCGATCTCGACCTGGCTGTGGTCACCGAGCATGAAGCGGTGCGCAGCGGGTCGACGCCGGGTCCGGCTGAGCTCGACGTTGCGGCCGAGCAGCGAACCCTCCATGCGCGAGACGCCCCGGACGACGCAGTCCTCGAGGATCACCGAGAAGTCGACCTCGCTGCCCTCGATCCGGGTGCGGGCACCGATCGAGGTGAAGGGGCCGATGAAGCTGTCGACGATGCGGCAGTCGGCGCCGATGACGGCCGGGCCGCGGACCGTCGAGCGCACCAGTTCGGCGCCGGCTTCGACCACGACGTCGCCCACGACCTCCGACTCGTCGTCGAGGTCACCCTCGACGCGCCGCTGCACGGAGGCGAGCACGATCCGGTTGGCGTCGAGCAGTTCGTCCTTCTTCCCGGTGTCGAGCCACCAGCCCTCGAGCAGCGTGGCCCGTACCCGCGCCCCGTCGTCGACCAGGCGCTGGATGGCGTCGGTGATCTCGAGTTCGCCGCGGGCGGACGGCTCGATGCGCCTGGCCGCGTCGAGGATGGCCGGGGTGAACAGGTAGATCCCGACCAGAGCCAGGTCGGACGCCGGATCGCGGGGCTTCTCGACCAGGCGGACGATGTCGCCGGTCGCCGACAGTTCCGCGACGCCGAAGCGCTCCGGGTCGGGGACCCGCTTGAGCAGCAACTGGGCGTCGGGCCGGTCGGCCGTGAAGGTGGCGACAGCCTCGGTGATGCCGCCCTCGACGAGGTTGTCGCCCAGGAACATGACGAAGTCGTCGTCGCCGAGGAAGTCGGCGGCCGTGAGCAGGGCGTGGGCGAGACCGAGCGGTGCGTCCTGCGCGATGTAGGTCGGACGGATCCCGAGCGCGGTCCCGTCGCCGACGGCCGCCTCGATCTCGGCGCGTGTCTCGCCGACGATGATGCCGATGTCGGTGATGCCGGCGTCGCGGATCTGCTCGAGGCCGTAGAACAGGATCGGCTTGTTGGCGATCGGCACCAACTGTTTCGCGCTGGTGTGGGTCAGCGGACGTAGCCGCGTGCCGGCGCCGCCGGCCAGGACCAGTGCCTTCATCGGCGCCACCTCGCGTGGTCGGGGAATCGCTGTCGCAGGGTCGGGTTGGCGCGGTCGGCGGCGGACACGATCGGGGCGGCGACCGGCCAGTCGACCGCCAGGTCGGGGTCGTCCCAGGCGATGGCGCACCTGTCCGCGTCCGCCCGGAACTCCTCGGAGACGTCGTAGATGTAGTCCGCGGCGACGTCACCGTACGCGCAGTACGAGTTGGCCAGCCCGGCGCCGACGTAGAGCCGGCGGCGGCGGTCGTCGTCGTCGCCGAGCACGAAGGTGCGCACCTCGCCGAAGGTGACGCTGTCGGGGCGGATGTCGGCGATGGCGGCCAGCACGCTGCCGTGCGCGACGTAGACCAGCTTGTCCCAGGGTTCGGCGTGGAAGCCGCGCAGTACGCCGGGTTCGGAACGGGCGTGGTTGCCCTGGCGGATCGTCACGCCGCGTCCCAGGGCCTGCTCGAGCTCGGACACCTGGAAGGTCTGGCGGAAGAAGCCGCGCTCGTCGCCGTGGGTGTCCCAGGACACGACGAGCAGGCCCGCGATGTCGGTGGGTTCGATGGGCACCGTCAGGTTCCTTCGGCGGTCGGCTGACCGGTCGGCGGCGCGAGCTCGCCCAGTTCGTCGAGCATGCGCGTCAGGGCGTCCCGCCAGTCGGGCAGCCGCCGCAGGCCGGCGAGTTCGGCGTGCCGGTTGTCGAGCACGGAGAACGGGGGACGCGGCGCGGGACGTTCGAGTTCGCCCGAACCCATCGGTTGCAGGTCGACCTCGATGCCGGCGAGTTCGAACACCGCTGCCGCCAGCTCGAGGCGAGAGCAGCGTCCGCCGTTGGTGCGGTGGTAGGTGCCGAACCGGCCGCTGACCGCGATCTCGCGGATGGCGCCCGCCAGGTCGCGCGTCGAGGTCGGTGAGCCGATCTGGTCGTCGACGACGCGGGCCGCGCCACGTTCACGGCCGACGCGCAGCATCGTGCGCACGAAGTTGCCGCCACGTGCGCCGAACAGCCAGGCCGTCCGCACGACGTAGTGGGCGGGGAGGGTGTCGCGGACCAGGTGTTCCCCGGCCAGCTTGCTGCGCCCGTAGGCGCTCAGTGGTCGGGTGAGGTCGGTCTCGACGTAACCACGGCCCCCGGGGGACGTGCCGTCGAAGACGTAGTCGGTCGAGACGGTCACCAGGGCCGCGCCCGTGTCGCGGCAGGCGCGGGCGAGCCACCAGGGCCCGAGGGCGTTGACGGCATGCGCCCGGTCGGGGTCGGCTTCGCATCCGTCGACGTCGGTCACCGCCGCGGCGTTCACGACGAGGTCGGGACCGATGTCCTCGACCGCGCGCCGGACGGCCGGTTCGTCGCTGACGTCGAGGTCGTCGCGCGTCAGACCGACCGCGTCCTCGAACACGTCGAGCAGGTCGAGCCCGAGCTGTCCTCCGGCCCCGGTGATCAGCACTCGCACGCTGCCCCTTCGTCCGCTGCGCACGCTAGCCCTCGCCCGGCTCCGGGTCGGGTGGCGGCATCGTGGTCGCGAACGGGTCGAGTTCGCCGCGCGCCACCGCGAGCACCTCGTCGTCGTCGAGGTTGCCGGGCCGCAGGATCGCCGGCTCGGCGCGGGTGAGGTCGATGATGGTCGACCCGCTGCCGCCGGGCCGCGGGCCGTCGTCGAGGTAGTACTCGACCTCGTCGCCGAGTTGGTCGATCGCCGCACCTGCCGTGGTCGGGGACGACTGTCCGCTCTGTGCGGCGCCGGTCAGGGCGAGTGGACCGACCGCGCGGACGACCGCGAGCGCCACGTCGTCGAGTGGCATGCGCACCGCCACCGTGCCCTCGTTCCGACCGATCTCCCACCGCAGGTTCGGTTCGGCGTGCAGGACGATCGTCAGCGGACCCGGCCAGTAGGCCGCCACGAGTCGCTCGGCGGCCTCGGGCACGATCGTGGTCAGGCCGGCCAACTGCTTCGGGGAGCGCACCAGCACCGACAGCGGGACGCGACGCGGTTGCTGGCGGGCGGCGAACAGACGGCCCGTGCCCTGGGGGTTGAACGCGTCCGCGGCGACGCCGTAGAAGGTGTCGGTCGGGAGCACCACCAGGCGGCCCTGTCGTAGTGCCTCGGTCGCGCGCAGCACGGCTTCTTCCCGACCGTCGCCGGTGACGTCGAGCAGTTCGCCGGACACGCTGGTGGCTCCTCACGTCGGGAGGCGAACGCTACCGGTGCGCCGCGCGCGAGCGTCGCGCCGTGACGGCGCGGTCGGCGCCGGTGAGGTCCGCGACGATGCGGACGTCGACGAGGCCGGCTGCGGTGGCGGCCAGGCGGGCGTCGGCGCCGCGTCGCTCGTCGATCTCGATCACGACCAGCCCGCCGGGGCGCAGCCAGGTCGTCGCGGCCGACAGCAGGCGGTCGACGACCTCGTGGCCGTCGGCCCCGCCGACGAGCGCGCCGTCGGGATCGTGGTCGGCGACCTCGGGCTGCCAGCTCCCCCGGTCCGCCGCCGGCAGGTAGGGCGGGTTGGACACCAGCACGTCGACCTCACCCTCGAGATGAGCAGCCCAGGCTTGGTGGGCTCCGGGGGATCGGAACGGAGTCAGCAGGTCGCCGTGCAGGATCTCGACCTGGTCGGCGACCAGCGGTGGGCCGGCCTCGCCGGCGAGCACGCGGGCGAGGTTGTCGCGGGCGAGGTCGACGGCGGCCGGGTCGAGGTCGGTGGCGACGATCCTGGCCCCGGGGACCTCGACGGCGACGGACAGGGCGATGGCGCCGGTGCCGGTGCACGGCTCGGCGACGATCGGCGACGGATGCTGGCGTGCCTCGTCGATGGCGATGCCGGCGACGATCTCGGTCTCGGGACGCGGGATGAACACGCCCGGCGCGCAGCGCAGTTCGAGTTCGCGGAACCACGTGCGGCCGATGACGAGCTGCAGCGGTTCCCGCGCCGACCGCCGTGCGACCAGGCCGTCCAGCAACGCTCCCCCGCAGCCGTCGCAGCTGCCGGTCAGCTCGGTGACGTGCTCGACGAGGCGGCGTGCGTCGACGTCGGGTGAGGGCACACCGGCCGCGGCGAGCCGTGCCGCCACGCTGGCGACGGTGGCCCGGTCCGCGCCGGTCACGCGCCGTCGTCCTGGATCTCCGAAAGGCGCGTCTCGCGCTCGGCCTGACGCAGGGCCGCGACGACGTCGTCGAGTTCCCCACCCAGCAGGTCGGCGAGGTTGTGCACCGTCAGGCCGATGCGATGGTCGGTGACCCGGGTCTGGGGGAAGTTGTAGGTGCGGATCTTCTCGGAGCGGTCGCCGGTGCCGATCTGTCCCGACCGGGCGTCGGCGCGCTGCTGCGCCTGGCGGTCCTGCTCCGCCTGCAGCAGCCGGGACCGCAGGATGCGCATGGCCTTGTCGCGGTTCTGGTGCTGGGACTTCTCGTCCTGGCACGACACGACCAGGCCCGTCGGCACGTGGGTGATCCGCACGGCCGAGTCCGTGGTGTTGACGCTCTGACCGCCGGGACCCGACGATCGGAAGACGTCGATGCGCAGGTCGCCCGCGTTGACCTCGACGTCGACCTCCTCGGCGGCGGGCAGGACGGCGACCGAGGCCGTCGAGGTGTGGATGCGCCCCTGCGACTCGGTGGCTGGCACCCGCTGGACCCGGTGGACGCCCGACTCGTGCTTGAGGTGGGCGTAGGCACCGCGGCCCACGATCTCGAGGATCGCTTCCTTGACCCCACCGACACCGGAGCTCGACTCCGACAGCACCTCGGTGCGCCAGCCCTGCCGCTGGGCGTAGCGCAGGTACATGTCGCGCAACTCCCCTGCGAACAGGCCCGCCTCGTCGCCGCCGGCGGCCGCGCGGATCTCGACGATCACGTCCTTGTCGTCGTTGGGGTCGGTGGGGACGAGCAACAGCTTCAGCCGGTCCTCGAGTTCCTGTCGCCGGTCCCGCAGCTCGTCGAGCTCGGCCCTGGCGAGCTCGGCCTCGGCGCCCTCGGACTCCGACACCATCTCCTGCGCGGCCTCGAGGTCCTCGCCGGTCTGGCGCCACTGGCGGTAGGCGCCGACGACCTCGGCGATCTCGGCGTGCTGCATGGCCAGCGCCGTGTAGCGCTGACCGTCCGAGGCCACCTCGGGGTCGCCGAGCTGCGCTTCGACGTCCCGGAAGCGCGCCTCGAGCTGTTCGAGCTTGTCGAACACGCTGGCTCCTCAGCCTTCGTCGGCGGGGAGGTCGGCCGGCTCGGTCGCCGGCCCGGCCGTCGGCTCGTCGTCCCCGTCGAGGCGGACATCGGCGTCGGTGAGGTGGACCGCCAGACCGTCGCGGGCCAGCGTGATCGGGCTGTCGAGCGTGTGCGGCACCCGTCCCTCACGCAGTCCCGGCGGGACGACCGCCTCGAACGAGCGGATGGCGACCTCGATCTGGTCGCGGGTCGGCTGCTTGGTCGTGATCAGCTGCAGCCACAGGCCGGGCTTCATCAGCGCCTTGACGATGGGGTTGTCGCCGCGCGACGCGCCGAGGCGCAGACCCTCGTAGGCGAGGCCCGCGACGACCGGGAGCAGCACGATGCGCAGCGCCACGTGGTAGAGGATGGTCAGCATCAGCCCGGCACCCTCCGGCGGCGGGACGGCCACACCGGCGACGGTGTAGACGACCACCGCCAACAGCATCACCATGATCAGGAAGTTGGTGCCACAGCGGACGTGGAGCGTGGAGTAGCGGTCCACGTTCTCGGGCTCGAGCACGTCGCCGTGCTCCCAGGCCGCGATCGTCTTGTGCTCGGCACCGTGATACATGAACACGCGCCGGATGTCGGCCATCAGCGAGATCGCGAACAGGTAGCCGAGGAAGATCACGACGCGGACCAGCGACTCGACCAGGTGGAACCACACGCCATCGCCGAGGTTGTGGCCGAGGAGCGCATCGACCCCCTTCGTGCCCGCCGAGGGCAGGAAGATGAAGATGCCGATGAACAGCACCAGGGCGAGCGCCATCGACGCGCCGACCGCCCCCTTGCCCAACTCCTCTTCCTCCTCGTCGTCGAACGCCTGCATCGCCGAGATCCCGAGGGCCTTCATGCCGATGCTCAGCGAGTCGGCCAGGGCGTAGCAGCCACGGAACATCGGCTTGGTCAGGATCTTGTGGCGCTTGGGCAGGTCGGACACGGGCTGACACTCGAGCCAGATGTCGCCACCCGGCCGTCGGACCGCGACGGCCCAGCGGTCCGCGCCGCGCATCATGACGCCCTCGATGACCGCCTGGCCGCCGTAGTAGTGCGGGGCGGCCTCGAGCGGTTCGGGGCGCGTGCGGGTCGGCTCGGAGCTCACTGGCAGACTTTCGGGCAGCGTGACGGGCGGACGACGCCCGGCCCGGACGGGAAGGGCACGGTACCCGCCGACACCGTCGGCAGGACCTCGCCGGACCGGTCGGCCGAGGCCCGCCGATGTTGAGCAGCGACCGGTTACAGGCGTACCCGCTCGCCGTGCTCCGGCACGATCGCGGTCCAGTCGAGTTCGTCCTCGATGCGGTCGTGCAGGCACCGGGCGGCGTCCGGCTCGCCGTGGACCACGAACACGCCCCGGGGTCGGCGATCGGCGGTCGCGAGCCAACCGAGCAGTTCGTCCGCGTCGGCGTGCACCGAGAACACGGGGAGGTCGACGATCTCGGCGCGCACGCGCACGTAGCGGCCGTGGATCTTCACCTCGCTGGCCCCGTCGACGAGCGCACGGCCCCGCGTCCCCTCCGGCTGGTAGCCGACCAGGACCAACGTGTTGGCCGGGTCGGGCAGGCACCGGGTCATGTGGTGCAGCACGCGTCCGCCGGCCGCCATGCCTGACGCCGAGATCACGATCTTCGGCTCGTCGGACGCCGTGACCCGCTTGGAGTGCTCGGGGTCGTGCACCTCGACGACGCGCCCGTCGAGGAAGGGCGTGGGGTCGTCGAGCACGGCCTGACGGAACTCGGTCGCGCCGGCGGCGATCGCCGCCCGGTACGCGCGCATGGCCGCCAGCGCCATCGGACTGTCGACGTAGACCGGCACGTCCGGCAGGTCACCACGGTCGTGCAGATGGCCGAGGTGGTGCAACAGCACCTCGGTGCGATCGACCGCGAACGCCGGGATGATCACCGTTCCGCGGCGGGCGACCGTGCGGTCGATCACGTCGCGCAGGACCTCGACCGCGTGGGCGTCGTCGTGACGCCGGTCCCCGTAGGTGGACTCGATGACCACCCAGTCGCTGTCACCGATCGGTTCGGGGGC
The DNA here is from genome assembly GCA_018335555.1 of Actinomycetota bacterium. GTDB lineage: Bacteria > Actinomycetota > Nitriliruptoria > Nitriliruptorales > Nitriliruptoraceae > Egicoccus. The sequence continues at coordinate 10,110 of JAGXST010000204.1, forward strand.
CCGCAGCAGCGGATGGTTCGGACGGCCGAGGTCCCCGCTGAAGGTGACGGACGGGCCGAGCTCGACCCGGACGGTCGACGAGCCCAGGATGTGCCCCGCCCGGGCGAGTTCGACCACGATGCCGGGCGCCACCTCCCGCCGCTCGTGGAACGGCAGCGGGGTCAACAGCTCCAGTGCGTCGCGGGCATCCGCTTCGGTGTACAGCGGCAGCGCCGGCCGGTGGCGCGACCAGCCGAACCGGTTGGCGTGCGCCGCCTCCTCCTCCTGCAGATACCCCGAGTCGGGCAGCACGATCGAGGCGAGCGCGATCGTCCCCGGCGTGGCATGGACCGGCCCTTCGAAGCCGTCGTTGCGCAGCCGCGGCAGATAGCCGCAATGGTCGAGGTGGCCGTGGGTGAGCACGACCGCGGCCAGGCTCGCCGCGTCGAGCGGCAACGGTTCCCGGTTGCGCAGACGCAGCGGCTTGAGGCCCTGGAACAGGCCGCAGTCGACCAGGATGCAGGCACCGTCGCGCTCGAGCAGGAACTTGCTGCCGGTGACCGTGCCCGCCGCGCCGAGGAACTGCAGCGTGGCGCGGTCGTGGTGGGCGGACATCGTCGGCTCCTTCCTCCCGAGCGCGGGGAGGCCACGAACCGAGCGTAGGCAGGCGGGTCCGCCGCGAACCAGGGTCGAGGGGCCCGAACGCGACACCGCCGCCGGCAGATGCCGGCGGCGGTGTCAGGGTCGAAAGGCTGTCAGCCCTGCGCCTTCTCCAGGCTGTCAGCCCTGCGCCTTCTCCAGGCGACGCTTGAACCGGTCGACGCGGCCACCGGTGTCCACCAGCTTCTGCTTGCCGGTGTAGAACGGGTGGCACATGTTGCACAGTTCGACCGAGATCTTGTCGACGGTCGCACGGGTCTCGAACTTGTTGCCGCACGAGCACGTGACGGTGGCGACCGAGTAGTCGGGGTGGATTCCCTGCTTCATGGGTTCCTCCAGGCGGCTGCGGGGCCGCGGGAGTGGACGGCGTGTGGGGTGTCGGTGTCGGGACGCGCAAGGCACGCGCCCGGTCTCGCGAGGGGGACGTGTCATTGGTCCCGGGGCGACGTGGCCGCTCACACGACGGCGCGCCACCGACGGCGCGCTCGAGAAACGAGAGTATCACCAGGGTCGACAGGTCCGCTAGGGGGTCACGGCGGCCGCCGCGACGACCCTGGCGCCGAGGTCGGTGTCGCCCTCGATGTCGAGGCCGTCCGCAGCGGGCGCATCGGCGCGCCCACCCACGAGGGCGAGCACCTCGCGCGAACTGCATCGCAGCACCACGTCCGGTGCATCCGCGAGCGCCGTGAGGAACCGCCCGTCACCGAGGTCGAGTCCCACGCCCTCGTGCCCGTCGACGCGCACCCCGACGACGCCGGTCGCGCCGCCCAGCCGCTTCGGCAACTGCGCGGCCAGCAACCGCAGGGCGGTGCCGACGGCCACCTCGACGTGCGGACCCGCCGCGGCCGGCAACGAGACGGCGCGGCGGACGTCCTCCTCGTGGCAGG
>JAGXST010000205.1 GCA_018335555.1 Actinomycetota bacterium
GCACCGACGTCCACGACGAGTTCGCCCGGCTGCAGGTCCAGGCTCGAAACGAGCGCCCGGACCACGTCCTGGTCAACCAGGAAATGCTGCCCGAGGCTCCGTCTGCGATCGCGCGCAGTCCGCCGGCGCTGGGCCACGGAAGCGCGTCGTCATCATGGTTGGCATGACGCGCACGCTACCGCAGCACGAGCAGTAGCGTCGAGGTGTTTCGACGCCGTGCCGCCTCCCGCCGCGCGCCCGTCTCCGCCCGACCAGGAGCCTTCCCGTGGAGTACCGCAACCTCGGCCGTACCGGCTGCGCCGTGTCGCACCTCGCCCTCGGCACGATGACCTTCGGGGACGAGACCGACGAGGCCGGCGCCCACGAGCAACTCGACCGCTACGCGGACGCGGGCGGCAACCTCATCGACACCGCCGACGTGTACGCGGGCACGGTGTCGGAGGAGATCGTCGGACGGTGGCTCGCCGATCGGCCGGCAAGCGTCCGAGACTCGATGGTCGTCGCCACGAAGGGCCGGTTCCCGACCGGCGGGGACGTCAACGACCACGGTCTGTCGGCCCGCCACCTCGGCCGGGCGCTCGACGCCTCCCTGACCCGTCTCGGCATCGACACCATCGACCTGTACCAGGTCCACAGCTGGGACCCGGTCACCCCGGTCGAGGAGACCTTCCGCTTCCTCGACGACGCCGTCCGCGGCGGCAAGATCCGCTACGTCGGCCTGTCCAACTACACCGGCTGGCAACTGCAGAAGGTGGTCGACCTGACCGAGCACCAGGGCTGGGCCGTCCCGGTGACCCTGCAGCCGCAGTACAACCTGCTCGTCCGTGAGATCGAGTGGGAGATCGTGCCTGCCTGCCAGGCCAACGGCCTCGGCATGCTGCCGTGGTCGCCGCTCGGTGGCGGCTGGCTGACCGGCAAGTACAGCCGCGACGAGGCACCGACCGGTGCGACCCGGCTGGGGGAGGACCCCGAACGCGGCGTCGAGGCCTACTCCAGGCGCAGCCCACGACAGCGGACCTGGGACGTCATCGACGCGGTGAGGTCCATCGCCCACGACCGCGGCGTCTCCATGGCTCAGGTCGCGTTGGCCTGGGTGGCACAGCGTCCGATGGTCAGCTCGGTCATCCTCGGCGCGCGCACCACCGAGCAACTCGAGGACAACCTCGCCGCCGCCGAGCTGCGGTTGACCGACGCCGAGATGGACAGTCTGGACACGGCCAGCGACCCGGCAGCTGCCGACTACCCCTACGGCAAGCCCGGCATCGACCAGCGCGGCCGCCGCATCGACTTCCGGCGAGCCTGACCATGGGCATGGAGGTCGCGAGCTTCCGGGACGGCGGCTGGACCGCCAACGACGACACGCCGCTGGCCGAGCAGCTCGCGAAGGCCGCGACCGGACCCGGGTTCGTCTGGATCGACCTGACCGACCCCGACCCCGGCGAACTCGCCGAGGCGGCCCGGCTCGCCGACCTGCCGGACACCGCGGTGGCGGTCGTCTCCCGCGAGCAGGCCAGACCGCGGCTCGAGCACCACGGCGGCCGGCTCGTCGTCGTGCTCAAGACCGCCGTCTACGTCGACCGCGACGAGGTGATCGATGTCGGCCAGCTCGCCTTCGTCATCGACGAGCACGTGGTGGTCAGCCTCGCGACGGGCCCTCAGCCCGAACACCGTCCGCGGCCCGGCGGCGATGTCGACCACCGCGCGCTCGCCCTGGGGCCGGCCGGGGTGCTGGCCGGCGTGGCCGGTCGTGTCGTACGCAGCTATGCGCCGGTCCTCGTCGGCCTCGACCAGGACGTCGACGAGATCGAGGCGCAGGTCTTCTCCGGCGACCGCGGTGGCTACGCCGAACGCATCTACCGCCTCAAGAGCGAGGTGCAACTGTTCCGCCGCGCCGTCGCCGCGCTACCCGGCGAACTCGAGGAACTGCTCGACGACGAGGAGGTCGGCGCGGCCGACGGCGACGAGCGCCGCGCCGAGGTCCTGGTCCGCCTGCGGGGTGTCCGGGCCGAGGCCGCGAGGGTCGGCGAGCACCTGGTCAGCCTCGACGACCTGCTCAACGGAGCCCTCGCCGCCCACCTCGCCCAGATCGGGGTGCGCCAGAACGAGGACATGCGCCGCATCTCGGCCTGGGTCGCGATCGCGGCCGTCCCGACCGCCCTCGCCGCGATCTACGGCATGAACTTCGAGCACATGCCCGAGCTCGACTGGCGCTACGGCTACTTCGTCGTCCTCGGCGTCATGGCAACGGTGTGCCTGGTGCTCTACCGGCTGTTCAAGCGCAGCGGCTGGCTGTAGAGCCCGTCCGTGACGGCCGCGACGACCCAGTACCAGCGCATCACGCGGCTCCTCCACCCATGCCGACCCTGGGGACGCTGTCGACCCGTTCGAACGAGGTGTGGACGCCTGCGCCCCGGCGCGGCAGGATGGGCGGACGCCAACGACAAGGCTGCCTTCACCATGGGTGAGATCGCCTACACCTCGCACGTGTCGATCGTGCGCGACCGCGGACCGCTGCGCCGAGCGCAGCTTCCCGGCCGCGACGAGCCGGTCACCTTCGGCGTCCACGGCGCCATCGCCGAGCACTACGGCGTCGGCCCCGACGACTTCGCGCCGGACGCCACCACCATCGACTACCTGGTGGCCGCCGCCGGCGGCTGACTGACGGGCACGTTCGGGGGTGCCCTCGAGGCACGTGGTATCCCCGCCGGAGGCGGTCGTCTCCGATCCGAGATCACCGGTGAGATCGAGTTGGACGGTTCGGTGCTGGTCCTGCGACGCGTCCACGCCGCCTACGTCCTGCACGTCGACGCGGACGTCGACCACGACAAGATCGCGCGTGTCCATGACTTCCACGCGGACAAGTGTCCGGTCGCACGGTCGATCCGCGAGGCGATCGCGATCACGACCTCGTACGAGTTGAGCACCGACGAACCCGACCCGAGCTGAGCGGAGCCCGATGCGCTACGCCGACCGCACCGACGCCGGTCGGCAGTTGGCGGCGCTGCTCCGCGGTCGCCAGTGGCGCGACCCGGTCGTGCTCGCTCTGCCGCGCGGTGGCGTGCCCGTCGCCGCACCGATCGCGGTGGCGCTCGGCGCACCGCTGGACGTCATCGTCGTCCGGAAGCTCGGCGCGCCACGACAGCCCGAACTGGCCATCGGCGCGATCGCCGAGCCCGACATCCGGGTGCTCGACCCGACCCTGGTCGACCGGCTGCGCCTCGACGAAGCTGCGGTCGCCGCGATCGAGGCCGACGAGCGCCGGGAACTGCAGCGGCGCATTCACCGCTACCGGGGAGACCGGGATCTGCCGTCGCTGACCGGACGCTCGGTGATCGTGGTCGACGACGGCCTCGCGACCGGCGCAACGGCCGTCGCCGCCTGCCGCGCAGCCCGCGCCGCGGGTGCCGCGCAACTCGTGCTGGCCGTGCCGGTCGGGTCCGGCCCCGGCGTCGAGCACCTCCGTGCCGAGGTCGACGAGGTGGTCTGCCCCGTCGTCCCGCACGCCTTCCGAGCCGTCGGCCAGTGGTACGAGGACTTCGGCCAGACCAGCGACGACGAGGTGCTGGCGCTGTTGGCCACTCAGCCGGTCGTGAACCCAGACACCGACGCGCCGAGGTAGTCGGCCAGCGTGTCGACGCCGTCCCGCATGGCGCGGTCGTGGCTCCAGCGCAGCGCCGGCCGCGCGAGCGGAGCGAGGGTCCGCATCCATCCCGGCGTGACCCGCACCTGCCACCGGAAGTGGACGTCCGTGCCGCCGTCCGCACGGGTCATGCGCCAGAGGCCGTGGCCCTCGAGGTCGCCCCGCGCCTCCCACTCGATCAGCGTCGGCCGCACGGTCCGGACCGTGGTCATCGCCCAGGTCAGCGTGTAGGGCAGCGCGGCGCGCACACTGCCGCGGTGCACGGCGCCTTCCCCGTCCTGGCCCCCGACGGCCAGTCGCTCGACGTCGCTCACCCGGGTCCATCCGTCGAGCCAGCCACGCGGGTCGACCATGGCGTCGAACACGACGTCGGGCCAAAGGTCGAGATGGAACCGGGTCTGCAGGTCGAACCAGGACAACGCGTCTCCTGTGGGTGGCCCGCGTGGCGTGGGAACCGACCGCGCCAGCAGAGCACCGCCCGTGCTGCACCGCAGGGTGGCGGCGCGGTCGAAGGGGTCCGTGTGGTCGGGCCCGTGCCCGTCCGGCCGTGGTCCGGTCGGGTTGGGTCGCAACCGAATCGACCCGGAGACGACAATGCCCACGGCCGGCCGGACCGAGCCGGAGTTGCCGCCGGCCGTGATCGTGGACCTCGACGGCACGTTGACCTCGGCGGCGTGGCGCGAGCACCACCTCGCCGGCCCGGGTCGCAAGGACTGGCCGGCGTTCTTCGCCGGCATGGCGCGGGACGCACCCGTGCAGCCGCTGGTCGATCTCGTCAATTGGCTGGCCGACGACGCGACGATCGTGCTGCTCACCGGCCGGCCCGACGACCACGAGCCGGCGGTCCGTCGGTGGCTCGCCGACCACGGGGTGACCTATCACCTGCTGTTCATGCGCCCGGGCGGGGACCGTCGTCCCGACACGGTGGTCAAGCGGGAGATCTACCGGCGCGACATCGCACCGCGCCACGACGTGCGCTTCGCCATCGACGACCGCCCCGGCGTGACCGAGATGTGGCGCGAGGAGGGTGTCTACGTCCTGACGGCGGTCGATCCGGCCCTCGACCCACTGGAGAGCGACCCGCCGGACTGAGGAGCCGCCGGGGTCACACCTCGTCGAGTTCGCGTACGAGCACCTTCGGTGCGACCAACCGGTAGGCCTCGACGAGGATGTCGGCCACCTCGTCCCAGTCGGGGTCGATGTCGAGCCGCAGGCCGACCCAGCCGCGGTGGCCGACGTACGCGGGCCGGTAGAAGCGCTCCGGCTCGGCGCGGAGCAGCTCCTCCTGGGCCCCGGGCGGCGCCGGGTAGATCAGCGCGAGCCGTCCGTCGCCGTGGTGGTCGTCGGTGAGGTAGGCCAGCGTCCGCTTGGCGCGGACGAAGAAGGTCACGGACCCGTGGCTGAGCCGCTCGGTGACCTCGGGCAGGGCCGCGCACAGCTCCCGCAGCCGACGGGTCGCCTCGGCGACGTCTTCGTCCGTGTAGGGCCGGCGCCCTGCATTGCTGCTCATGCCGCGATTATGCCCGTCGTCCTACCCCCGCCGTAGGGTTCGCTGCGACGGAGGTCGTCCATGCCCGAACCCGGTTTCGAGATCCTGCCGCCCGAGCCCCCGGGACGGCCGCTCGTCGTCCACGTGCCGCACGCCGGCACCCGCATCCCCTCGGACGTCCGGACCGGGCTCGTGCTCGACGAGGCCGGACTCGTCGAGGAACTGCGCCGCATGACCGACCACCGCACCGACGTCCTGGCGGCAGGGACGGCGGCGGTCGGGGCGACCCGGTTCGTCAACCGACTGTCGCGGCTGGTCGTCGACCCCGAGCGCTTCCTCGACCCCGACCTCGAGGAGATGGAGGAGGTCGGCATGGGTGCGGTCTACACCGCCACCAGCGGTCGCGCCGTCCTGCGTCGCCCGGACCCGGCCGAGCGCGAACGACTGCTCGACGCCTGGTTCCGGCCCTACCACGCGGCCTTCACCGCCCTCCTCGGGCGCCACCTCGACACCTACGGCCGCGTCGTCGTCGTCGACGTCCACTCCTACCCCTCGGTCGCGTTGCCGTACGAGCGGCACGCCGCGGCGGCCCGCCCGCCCCTGTGCGTCGGCACCCATCCGGTCCACACCCCGTCCGCCGTCCGCGACGTCGTCGCCGACCTCGCGGCCGGGGCAGGCCTCGAGGTCGCCTTCGACGCGCCGTTCGCCGGGACGTTCGTGCCCACCTCCCACCTCGACGATCGCCGCGTGGTCTCGGTGATGCTCGAGATCCGCCGCGACACCTACCTCGACGAGACGACCGCGACGCCCCACGACGGCGAGTCCCGTATCGCGGCGTTCGTCACCGACGTGGCCGACGCCCTGGGCGACCTCGGCGGTGTCGCCGCCACCACTCGCCGCTGAACCGGTCAGCGGGGGAGCGCCCCGACCACGACGTCGACGAGGTCCGCCTTGCGGGTACGCGCGGGGACGGTGAGGTCCAGCGCGGCCGTCATCGCGCGCAACTCGGCCACGGTCGCGTCCTCGGCCAGCGGTCGGGGCCCCTGCTCGAGCAGGGTCGCCACGGCGGCGAGGTCGTCCTGGAATGCGTCGCGGGCGGCGACGCGATCCGCGTCCGAGCGGGCCCGCAGCACCGACGACGGGTGCACGGTCGGGACGGTCGGCACGCCGTGCGGACCAACGTGCAGGCGGCCGCGCGCCCGGGTGACCTTCGTCTCCGGCCCGAGCACCGCCTGCGCCGCGGTGGCGCCGAGCAGGACCAGGACGTCGGGGCTGGTGCGGTCGAGTTCGGCCTGCAGCCACGGCAGGCAGGCCTGGATCTCGATCCGGTTCGGCTTCTCGTGGATCCGGCGCTTGCCGCGCTGTTCCGACCACTTGAAGTGTTTCACGGTGTTGGTGCGGTACTGCGGCACGTCACCGAGTCCGACCGCCTCGAGCGCGCGGTCGAGTTCGCGTCCGGCCGGGCCGACGAAGGGCCGGCCCTCGACGTCCTCGCGGTCGCCGGGCTGCTCGCCGACGAGCAGCAGCCGTGCGTCGGCGGCGCCCTCCCCGAACACCGTCCGCGTCCCCGTCCGGTGCAGGTCGCAGGCCGTGCATCCGGCGGCGATCGAGGCCAGCCGTTCCAGCGGGGCGTCTGACGGGATGAGATCGGCCGCTGTCGTGGGAGACGTCGCCATCGGTGCTCCGTTTCGCCGTGGCCGCCGGACCCTCGCGCCGGATTCGGCCGCCCCATTAGGGTGACGCGCCCGACCGCAGGAGGGTGACGTGTCCCTTGCCCTTCCGGTCGACGTGCCGGTGCTCGTCGTCGGTGCGTTGCTGGCGGCGGCCGTGCTGGTCGCCGGTCTCTCGGACCGTCTGCGCGTGCCCGGCGCCCTGGTGTCGCTCGGGCTCGGGATGGTCCTGGGCAGTGACGTGCTCGGCTGGGTCGACTTCGACGACGTCGACATGGCTCGCAACCTCGGGGTCGTGGCCCTGGTCGTCATCCTGTTCGAGGGTGGGCTGACCACCAAGCCCGACGCCCTGCGCCGCCGCGGACCTGCGGGCTTCATCCTGTCCAACCTCGGCGTGCTGCTCACCGCGGCCGTCACGGCGTCGGCCCTGGTGGTGTTGCTCGACGTCGGGTGACGGACCGCCTTGCTGCTCGGTGCCATCGTCGGCTCGACCGATGCCGCCGCCGTGTTCGACCTGCTGCGCCGTACGCCGCTGCCACGTCGGATCGCCGCCGTGCTCGAGGTCGAGTCCGGGGCCAACGACCCCTTCGCCGTCGTGCTGACCGTCGCCATCCTGGCCACGGCCGAGGGCGGGCGCAGCGTGGGGGAGTGGCTCACGCTCGGCGCCGTGCAACTCGTCGGCGGCATCCTGTTCGGTGTCGCCGTCGGTGGTGTGGCCGTGCTGCTGCTGCGACGGTGGCGGCTGCGGTCGCAGGCGTTGTACCCACTGCTCTCGCTCGCGATGGCCGCGGTCGCCTACGGCAGCGCCGCCGTGGTGGGCGCGTCCGGCTTCCTGGCCGTCTACATCTGTGGCGTTGCGGTCGGTGCGGGGGTTCCCCGCCAGCGCCGCATCATCCGTAACTTCGTCGCGACGCTGGCCAACAGCGCCGACCTCGGCCTGTTCCTGCTGCTCGGACTGCTCGTCTACCCCTCCGACCTCGGTGCCGTCGCCGTGCCGGCCATCGCCGCGACCGCCGTGCTGCTGCTGGTCGCGCGCCCCGTTGCGACGGCCGTGTGCCTGACCCCGTTCCGGTTCGGCTGGCGGGACCAAATGGTGGTGTCGTGGGCGGGTCTGCGCGGTGCGGTCCCGATCGTGTTGGCCACCTTCCCGCTGACCGCCGGGTATCCGCAGGGGGCGACCATCTTCAACGTGGTGTTCTTCGTCGTGTTGGTTTCGGTCACGCTGCAGGGTGTCACCGTGGGGCCGCTCGTCCGCCGGCTCGGGCTCGAGACCGACCGGCCCGCCTGGGAGAACCTCGCCGAAGCGCTCCCGGTCGAGTCCCTCGACGTCCACCTCGTCGAGCTCACCGTCGCCGAGGAGCTGCCGATCTGTGGCCGGCACCTGCGCGACATCCCGCTGCCGCCCGGCATGCTCGTCACCACGCTGGTCCGCGGCCACCAGTCGCTGGTGCCCACCGGCGCGACCCGCCTCGAGCCGGAGGATCTGCTGGTGGTGACCGTGGCCGCCAGCGACGATGCCGCCGCACTGGTCAGCCGGTGGGCCCGCCGCAGCGGACATCCGGACGCCGTCGCCGACCCGGGGGCCGACACGTGATCGTGCCGTCCGATGCCGGGATCGCGTTGCTCCGTGATCAGCCCGGTGGGCTGGAGTGGCTTGCGGCCCTGCCGGGCATGATCGCCGGTCTTCAGCAGGAGTGGCAGTTGGCGCTCGGCCAGCCGTGGCTGGACGGGATGGCCGCTTGGACCGCCCCAGCGGTCGACCGTGCCGGGCGACGTGTGGTGCTCAAGGTGTCCTGGCCGCACGACGAGGCGGCCGGCGAGGCGACGGCGCTGATCCATTGGGGCGGGCGCGGGGCCGTGTCGCTGCTCCGACACGACCCGGACCGCTGGGCGCTGCTCCTCGAGCGCTGCGATCCCGGCACCGCCCTGCGCGACGACCCAGCCACCGACGACACGAGGCTGGCGGTCGGCGCCGCCGTCCTGCGACGGCTGTGGGACACGCCGGCCCCGGACCCGCCGCCACCGATCGATCTCGTCCCATCGCTGGTCGACATCGCCGGCCGGTGGGCCGCGCTGGTGGAGGAGCGGGCCGCCCGGACGGCCGCGCGGCACGATCCTGCCCTCGTCGCCCTGGGTGCGGGGCTGCTCCGCGACCTGCCGAAGACCGCCGAACGCGACGTGCTGCTGCATGGCGACGCCAACCCGGGCAACCTCCTTCGCTCGGGGACTCGGTGGCTGGCCATCGACCCGAAGCCGATGTTGGGTGATCCGGCCTACGACCCGTGGCCGCTGCTGGTCCAGGTCGGGGCCCCGTTCGAGGCCGCCGACCCAGCCGCCGTCCTGCGGGCCCGTTACGCAGCGTTCGGCGAGCTGACCGGGCTGCCGGCCGTCCGGCTGCTCGGCTGGTCCGTGGCGCGGACCGTCGAGATGGCGTTGTGGGAAGACCACCACGGCCTGGCCTCCGCCGCGGCTGCCAGCATGTCGCGCGCGCGGGTGCTGGCCGACCTCCTCGGTTGATCAGCGGGGCGACGCGGTTCCTGTGTCGACGAGGTAGGCCAGGGTGCGGGCCAGGAACGAGCCCATCTGCCCCCGGGTCACCTCACCGGCAGGCCGGTAGGTCTGCTGCGTCGCACCGCCGGTCAGCCCGGCGCCGACGGCCTTGCCGATGTTGACCTCGTGCGTGTTGCCTGCCACGTCGTCGAACACCGACGGCCCCTCGGGCAGGGGAAGCCCGGTTCGGTACTCGAGGGAGCGCACCAGGAACGTGGCCATCTGGGCCCGGGTGACGGTCGCGGCCGGGCGGTAGGCGTCGGCGGTGACCCCGCTGACGATGCCGGCGGCGGCCAGGCGCCGGATCGCCGTCTCGTGCGTCGTACCTGCGACGTCGTCGAACGCCGACGACGGCGGCGGCAACGAGCCCCCGGACGTCAGAATCGTGTTGGCGATGAAGGTCGCCATCTGGCCGCGGCTGACCGGTGTGCCCGGTCGGTAGCTGCCGTCCCCGAAGCCGCCGGCCACCGCGTAATAGGCGACGCAGTCGATGCCGGCGGCGTGGACGTCGGTCGAGGAGACGTCGTTGAAGGCGCCGCGCGGCGCGTCGGTGCAGGCCGACGCGATGTCGCGCACCGTCACCGGCTGCGACGATTCGGCCCGTGTCAGCAACGCGGCGATGTCGACCATGCCGAAACCGAAGTCGCGGTCGCGTCCGAGGGGGCCGAGATCGCGGGCGGTCGCCGCCAGGTCGGCCCGGACGACGGCGGCGGTCGCGCCGGACACCTCGAGGTGCAGGGCGGCGGCTGCGGCCACGATCGGCGCCGAGAACGAGGTCCCGTTGGCGACGGCGAAGCCGTCGCGCTCGCCGAGGCTGAGGATGCCGGTGGACGACGTCGTGCCCGTCCCTCCCGGCGCGACCAGCTCGACCCAGTCCGCGCGGTTGGAGTAGGGGGCCAGGACCCCGCCGGGGCCGGTCGCCCCGACGCCGATCGTGGCGGGGTGTTCGGCCGGGACCGTCGGCTGGTCGACGAGGGCGTCGTTGCCGGCTGCGGCCACGACCAGCACGCCGGCCTGTTTCGCGCGTTCCAGGGCGGCAGACAGCGCCGGGGAGGTGACGCCAGGGGAACCGAGCGAGAGGTTGAGGATGTCGACGCCGTCGCCGATGGCCGCATCGATGGCCCTCTCGATGGCGTTGGCGGTCGCACAGCCGGCGAAGTCGAACACCTGGTAGGGGCGGATCGTCGCACCGGGGGCGATGCCGGCCACCGCGCTCGAGTCGGCCGCTGCGACCCCGGCGACCAGCGTGCCGTGCCCGCCGCGGTCGGAGTTGTCGCCCGATGCGAGCAGCCGCGACCGCATCACGTCCACGCCCCTGGCCACCCGATCGCCGAACTCCACACGCGTGCCGTCGACGCCGTTGTCGACGATGCCGATCGTGATACCGGCCCCGCTCGCCCGCCCGATCGCCGCATGCGCGCCGACCTCGGCGCGCCACCACGCCTCGGCCCCGGCGCTGAACGCCTGGACCGTCGAGTCGGGTGGGACGGCACGGGCCTCGAAGAGTTGGCTGGCCGTGACCTCGGCGATGCCCGGCAAGGCGGCCAACTGCCCGACGCGGTCCTCGCCGCTCAGCGTCACGTCGAAGCTGGACGTGATCGGGTTGATTGCCGAGGCGACCAGGCCGGCGGTCCGTGCGGATGTCAGCGCGTGGGCGAGCCTGGCCGGATGCGCACGCACCGTCACTCGAAAGACGTCGCGCCGCTGGCATGAGCCCGGCCAGACACCGACCGCTGGTTCGTCGGGTTCGGGCATCGTGTCGACGATCTGTGCCGACGCGTCGCGTGCCTCGATCCAGAAGAAGAACGCGTCGGGATCGTCGAGGGCGGATACCGGGAACTCGTAGGCGGCAGCGTGACCGTCGTCGGCCAGCCACCCGGTGCCCGTGTGGCGGATCAGGCCGAGCGGGTCCCCGCCGGAGGTCTCGACCACGCTGCCGACGAATGAGCCTGCCGCCTGACGGATCGTGACGAGGTAGGTCCGTTCGTCCGTCGTCATGAGGACCAGGGAGACGCCACCCAGGAAGGCGTCACCCGTGATGACCCCGCAGGTCTCGATCTCGAACCGCATCATCCCGGTCGAGGGGAAGGTGGTGATGACCGCGCGTCGCAGGTCGTCACCGGCGGTCGGCGCGTCGTCGCAGTAGTCGTTGTAGGTCTCGCTGGAGCCGGTGGCGGCAGGGACCGCCAGACCCCCCGAGTCACCACCGAGGTCGAAGGGCTCGGCGGCCGCGTCGACGGCCCGGTGCACTTCGAGCATCTGCGCGGCGGACAGCGAGCGCGGCACGGGTGGTCCGAGCGCGGTGGCAGACGCGCTCGACGATGACGCCGCGGCGGGGGCTGCCAGGCCGACGAGCAGGAGGGCGGCAAGGAGCAGGTGCGCGACCCGTCGGTGGCTTCCGGTCCAACGTCCCATCATCTCGCCCGCCAGCCGTCGCTGGTCCGCACGTCGGACCTTGCCGAGTATGTCGGCCACCGACGTCGTTGTCCCGAGGTTTTCCCGTCGAGGTGCGCGGGGAGCGGGCCGGTGGCTACTCGTCGTCGTCGTCGTCGGTCAGGCCGGTCGGGTCGATGAGTCCGCCGGCTGCTGCCAAGGCGCCGGCGGTCGCGACCGCCCGGTCGTAGACGACCGCGAAGTAGTTGGCCGCGATCTGCTCGTGACCGGGCAGCGGCGGGGGCCCGAGCGAGCGGGGCACTGCGGCCGGTTCGTCGGTGATGTGCACGCCGGTCTCGGTCTCGGGCAGTTGGGTCGGGTCGCCCCAGAACTCGACGGGGTCGGGCTGGTTGCGCGTGCGGCCCCGGTTGCGACGGTTGCGTCCGGCCTTGCCGCCACCGCCACCTCCGCCTCCCCCGCTCGCGGCGCCACCACGGGTGCTGCCGCCGCGGCGTTCGTTCTGGGTGGGCTGCTGCTGGCCGCCACCCGCGCGGCCACGGCCACGGCGGTTGCGCGACGAGCGCTTGCCGTCGCCGGCGTTGCTGCGTGCGGCGCTCATGCTCGGCCTCCGGTGGTCGCGGTCTCGAGGGCGGACTCGTCGGTCAGCAGCACCTGCGGGTCGAGGCCGAGGGCACGGCGCAACTGGTCGGAGTCGAGGTCGTCCACCGAACTCGACTTGGGCAGCACCATGTCGGCGATCTTCCGCTTGCCGGAGACCACTTCCTCGACGCGCTCGTCGACGGTCCCGGGGCACACCAGCCGGTGCGCCACGACGGTCTTGGTCTGGCCGATGCGCCACACCCGGTCGCGGGCCTGGTCCTCGACGGCGGGGTTCCACCACCGGTCGTAGAGCACGACGTGGCTGGCCGCGGTCAGGTTCAGTCCCGTGCCGCCGGCCTTGAGCGAGAGCACCATCGCGCCCGGACCCGTGCCCGCCTGGAACTCGGCGACGAGCTTGTCGCGCTTCCCGCGGGCGAGCCCACCGTGATAGCAGTCGATGGGCAGGCCGGTCCGCTTGGTGAGGTGCTTGGCGAGCCGGTCGCCCCAGGTCGCGAAGTGGGTGAAGATCAGCATGCGCTCGCCGGCCTCGAAGACGTTGTCGACGATCTCCTCGAGCCGGGTCAGCTTGCCCGAGCGTCCGGCCAGATCGCCGTCCTCGCCGGTGTAGGCGACCGGATGGTTGCAGATCTGCTTGAGCGCCGTGATGGCCGCCAGGACCGCGCCCTTCTTCTTGGGCGCGCCGGGCTCGGACTCGGCGGTCTCGGCGACCAGGGTGTCGAGCACGGCCTGGTACAGCCCGATCTGCTCGGGGGTCATCGGGCAGTGGTCGAGGGCGTCGATGCGGTCGGGCAACTCCTGGGCGATGATCGGCTCGGCCTTGGTGCGGCGGAACACGAGCACCCCGTTCAAGGTCTTGAGTGCCGACTCGGCGGTGGAGCCGGCCTCGGACGCCTTCTGCATCTGGGCCACGAACGTGGCGCGGTCGCCGACCAGCCCCGGGTTGACGAAGTCCATCAGTGCCCACAGGTCACCCAGGCCGTTCTCGATCGGAGTCCCGGTCAGCACGATCCGGTTGCGGGCCTCGAGCCGGCGCAGTTGCTGGGCCGTCTCCGACGTCGGGTTCTTGATGACCTGGGCCTCGTCCAGCACGACCTTGTTCCACCCGATGGCGGCCAGTGCCTCGACGTCGCGCAGCGCGGTGCCGTACGTGGTCAGCAGCACGTCGGCGTCGGCGACCTCGTCGGCGATGTCCTCGCTGTCGGCGCGGTCGACGCCGTGGTGGACCCTCACACGCAGTTCGGGGACGAACTTGGCGGCCTCGGAGGCCCAGTTGCCGACCACCGCCGGGGGGGCGATCACCAGGACCGGCCCCGCGTCGCGGGTCAACCTCAGGTGGGCGAGCAGGGTCGGTGTCTTGCCCAGGCCCATGTCGAGGGCCAGGCAGCCACCGAGCCCGGCACTGTCGAGGAAGGCGAGCCAGGCCAGGGCGTTGGCCTGGTAGCTGCGAAGCTCACCCTCGAACCCCTCGGGGGAGGTGGGCGGCTGGGCCGGGATCTCACGGGCGCTGCGCAGCAGGTCGGCCGCCCAGCCCTCGCCGCCGACCGAGACCGGCCGGCCCAGAGCGGTCCCGTCGAGGCCCAGCGCGTAGCGCAGCATGTCGGCGCCGCTGAGCTTGGTCTGCTTCTCGCGTTCGGCGAGGGCGGCGGCCGCCGCCTCGAGGTCGGCGTGATCGACCTCGACCCACTTGCCGTGCGACTTGACCAGGGGACGTGACTCGAGGGCGAGCCGCTGGATGTCGTCTGCGGACAACTCGACGTCGTCGAACACCGCCGACCACCGGACGCTCGACAACTGCTGGGCACCGACCGACGTCTCGTGACCGCCGGTCGAGGTCACCCGCAGCGAGGCAGTCGCCTTCTTCTTGGCCAGCGGCGGGACGCGGACCTCGAAGCCGGCCGCGACCAGCACCGACCCGGTGTGGGCCATCAGGTCCCAGGCCTCGTCCTGGCTCAGGATGACCTGGCCGCGCCGCGTGTCCTTGCCGCGGGAGAGCGGGTGGTAGAGGCCTTCGAGCCGTTCCAGTTCGCGCTTGATCGTCTCCTTGCGCTCGTGCTTGGCGCGCGACATCGCGGCCTCGACGGGCTCCTCCTTGCGACCGGCAGCCGACGTCAGCGTCCGCAGCAGCCACGCGTCGCCCGAGTCGGGCGGGTCGAGGTGGACGATCAGGCCGACCTTCGGGGCGCCGGTGACACCCTCGGCCCAGGTCTTGAGCCCCTTGGCGACGTCGCTGCCCTGCTGGTGGAGCGCCTCGAACGTCGAACCGTCGAGGCGTCCGAGCACCGCCTCGGCGACCTCGGACGCGCTGCGCGGCTGCGGCGGCGGCGCCGGTACCTCGACACGGGA
>JAGXST010000206.1 GCA_018335555.1 Actinomycetota bacterium
AGCACGGCGCGGGCCTGCGCGTCGTCGACCTCGAGGCCGAACTCGCGCGCCTTGAGCAGGATGTTGGAGCGGCCGGCGAGTTCGCTGACGACCAGCCGCTGGCGGTTGCCGACCTCGTCGGGGTCGATGTGCTGGTACATGTCGGGCGCCTTGGCCAACGCCGACGCGTGCAGCCCGGCCTTGTGGCTGAACGCGGTGTGGCCGACGTAGGGCGCCATCGACGGCGACGTCTGGTTGCACAGTTCGGCGACGGTGTGGCTGATCTCGGTCAGCCGCTCGAGCCGCTCGGGATCGATCAACTGCAGCCCGCGCTTGAGTTGCAGGTCGGCGATGATGGTGAACAGGTTGGCGTTGCCACACCGCTCGCCCAGCCCGTTGGCCGTTCCCTGGACGTGGGTCGCGCCCGCCTCGATGCCGAGCAGCGAGTTCGCGACGGCACAGCCCCCGTCGTCGTGGAAGTGCAGGCCCACCTTCGTCGGCAGGCCACGGACCAGGCCGCCGACGATCTCGGCGACGTCCCAGGGCATCGCGCCGCCGTTGGTGTCGCACAGCACGACGCACTCGGCGCCGGCATCGGCAGCCGCGGCGACCACCTCGCGGGCGTAGTCGTGGTCGCGAGCGAGGCCGTCGAAGAAGTGCTCGGCGTCGAAGAACACCCGCTTGCCCAGGCCGGTGAGATGGCGGACGGAGTCGGCGACCATCGCGAGATTCTCCTCGCGGGGCACGCCGAGCGCCTCGTCGACGTGGTAGCCCCACGACTTGCCCACCAGACAGATCACGTCGGTGCGGGCGTCGACCAGCGCCTGCAGGAGCGGGTCGGCGTCGGCGGGCCGACCGGCACCGCGGGTCATCCCGAACGCGACCAGGGTGGCGCTGTCGAGGGCGAGTTCACCGTCCGCGGCACGGGCGAAGAACTCGGTGTCCTTCGGGTTCGCGCCGGGCCAGCCACCCTCGATGTAGGCCACGCCGAGTTCGTCCATGCGTCGGGCGACGCGCAACTTGTCGTCGACCGACAGGCTCACGCCCTCGCGCTGGGTGCCGTCGCGCAGCGTCGTGTCGTACAGCTCCAGGCCGGGGCCGGGCTCTGGCAGCGGGCTGTGGTGGGTGGTGCTGGTCACGTCGGTCCTCCTCGGGGTTCGCACGTGGCGACCGGACGACGGGAGGACCAGGTTGACCGGGCCGCTCCCGCAGCCCGGTGCACACCGGCTACGGGAGCGGTGGAATGATGATGACGAAGGCACGGCCGGCACGCGCGTCGCGGGGGGCGGCCCCCTGCGGTGCGGTGATCGGACGCAATCGTCGGCTCCCTGCGGTGACGTGCAGGGCACCGACGGTAGCGCCCTCGTCACCGGGGTGTCGACTTCCCGGCCGGGTTGGTCAGCCCGCGCCGCCGTCCTCGAGCCGGAAGCCGACCTGCAGGGTGACCTGCGTGTGCTGGACGCTGCCGTCCTGGATCCAGCCGCGGATCTCCTTGACCTCGAACCAGTCGAGGTGGTGGACGGTCTCGGCGGCCTTGGAGATGGCGCGCCGGATGGCATCGTCGACCCCCTCGCGGCTCGACCCGACCAGTTCGATCTTCTTGTACACGTTCGACATCTGCGATCCCTCCGACGGCTGGCCCTCACCGTAATCGCCCGCGGCACGCGACGCCGATGCCAGCGCCGCGCCGCCGGTGACCGTTCGGCGTCGCCACGTGCCGCGACGTGCACCGGTCGCTACGGAACCGGCGGCAGAGAAGATCAGAACTCGAAGGGGGTCCAGGGGGCGAGGTCGGTCGCGACCAGCCGGTCGAGCTCGGCGGCGGCGCCCGGTCGACGTTCGACCAGGCGGCGGGCGGCCGCGAGCTGGACGGCCTTGACGCCGCCGAGCCAGACGGAGGCGAGTGCGTCGACCGGCAGCGCGAGGTCCGCGTCACGGTCGACCCGGGCCATGGATGCCCCGTCGGGCGACGCGTCGAGGAGCCACGTCCCCGACTGGTCGCGCGTGGCATCGCTGACGTCGAGGCAGATCTGGCCGGTCGTGGCGTAGCTACGCCCCTCGAAGGCCACGGCCACGTCGAGGAGGCGCGCGTAGAGCGGCGCGGTGGGCTGTGCCCGCAGCCGGAACCGGTCGGTGACGAGTTCGGGAAGCGGGCAGTCGGGCGGCCGCGAGTAGGCGCTCACCCGACTGGTGAGATCGATGTCGCACACGAACTGCCACAGGGCCGATTCGGCTTCAGGGTCGGTGGCCACCACTTCGAGGAGGCGGACCGTGCTGTCGGGGAGGTTGTCCTTCCACTCACCCTCCTTGACCCGATACATCGCGTAGCCCCGGCCCGGGACGTGGACCAGGCGGCGGGCACTTGCGCCGCTCCGCCACGACTCGGGATCGTTGATGGTGACGTTGTGCCACCACTGCGGGGTCCTGGTGGCGCAACCGGGCCGGTGGGCACGGATGGCTTCGAGGATGGCCGGCCACTCGGCGTGCGCCTGTTCGGGCGTCGCGGCCTCGACGATCCTGGTGTCGACCGGGTCACGGAAGGTGACACCGCGGTCGATGCGGTAGTTGAACGCCGGCGCGACCACGCCGAAGCCGTAGCGGCCGTAGATGACCGACTCGGACGCGTACAGCGTCGCCACGGGTTCGCCGCGTTCGACGGCGTCGTCGAGGCCGGCGGTCATCATCCGGTTGAGCAGCCCCCGGCGTCGGTGGGTCTGCGATACGCCGACGGCGGTCACCCCGGCCATGGGGAGCTTCGCGCCGCCGGGGACGGACAGGTCCATCGTGTAGATGCCGTAGTTGGCCACGATGCCGTCGCCGTCGCGTACGAGCCAGCCACGGAAGCCCAGTTCCGGCTCGCCGATGAGCTTGACCCAGACGTCGAGGTCGGCGTCGGACTCGTCCTCGTAGAAGTTGCGCGAGACGGCGCGGGCGAACGGCAACGCGTCGTCGGGTGAGAGCCGCTGCAGGTCGAGGTTCAAAACATGACTCCGGTCCAGGGGGCGACGTCGGTCGCGAACAGGCGGTCGAGGCGGGCGGCAGCCGCCGGGGTGTGGACCTCGATGAGACCGGCCCCGGCGTAGCGGGTGGCGCGCTGGCCGCCGAGCACGAGTGCGCCGAGCACCTCGGCGTCGAGTTCGATGTCGCCGTCACCGTCGGCCGCCTCGCAGGTGGCCTTGCCCTCGGTGACGCTCAGTCGCCAGGCCCCGTCGTTGCGTCCGCGGAAGCGGTCGTGCACCCGCAGGGTGAGGGTGTCGTCGGTGTCGTAGCCGCGTGACGTGAGCGCCGCGGGGACGTCGACCAACGCGACGTAGAGCGGCCAGTCCGCGCGGGCCTTGGCACGTCCGGTGTCCTGCAGCATCAGCGGCAGCGGGTCGTCGGGCGGACGTCTGCCGGCGCGGGTGGTCGCACTGAGGTCGGTGTCGATCACGAACTGCCAGAGGCCAGCGGTCGCCTGGGCGTCGTTGGCGATCAGTTCCTGGACGTGGACGGTGCCGTCCGGGAGCCCGCCCTCCCACGAACCCTGCTTGAGGCGGTAGATCGCGAACCCGCGGTCGGCGAACAGGGCATAGCGCTTCTCACCGGCCCCGTCACGGTGGTTCGGGTCGTCCTCGAGCAGCCGTTCCCACCAGGTGTCGGCGAAGCCGAGCATCCCGGGCCGCCGGCGACGGGCCGCCTCGTAGATGGGCGGGAAGCGGTCGGCGGCGGTCGCGCGGTCGACGAGTTCGACGTCCCCGGTGTCGACCGGACGGCGCAGACGGGCGCCGGCACGTTCGATCTCGAGGTTGATCGCCGGGGCCGCCGGCCCGAAGCCGAAGCGGCCGTAGATCGGGGCTTCCGAGGCCCACAGCGCCGCGAACGGCTCGCCGCGTTCGTCGGCGTCGTCGAACAACTGCCGCATCATGCGGGTCAGCACCCCGCGCCGACGCTGGTCGGCGCGCACGCTGACGACGGTCACCCCGCAGCAGCGGGCCGGGTCGGCGCCGGGCATGGACAGGTCGAAGCTGTAGGCGCCGGAGGTACCGACGATCTGGCCGTGGACCCGTGCGGCCACGGCCCGGTCGAGCTCCTGCCAGGGGCGGACACGGGCCAGGTCCTCGTCGGACATGCTGAACCCGAAGGTCTGGGTGAACACACGCCGGAAGTCGGCGAATTCGTCGGCGTCGACACGCCCGATGGTCACTTCGCTGGCCACGTACGGCCTCCCTGGGAGCAGGCGAGCCGGCCAACGCTAGTCGCCGACGCGGACCGGGGCGAGCCCCTTTTCGGCGGCTCCCGGAAAGCGGGGTCGTCAGCCGTCGCGGGTCGTGTGGCGTCGCATGAACGCGCCGATCTCGCGCAGCGCCTGGCGTGACTCCGGGAACCCGGGGAAGGCCTGGAAGACGTGCCACAGTCCGGGGAACTCCCCGAGCGACGCGTCGACGCCGACCGCACGAGCGCGATCGACGAGGCGGCGGGCGTCGTCGCGCAGGATCTCGTCGCCGCCGACGTGCACCAGCATCGGCGGCAGGCCGCGCAGTTCGGCGTACAGCGGCGACACCCGAGGATCGTCCAGCGCCAGTTCCCCGGCATATGCGCGCGCGGCCGGTTCGACCAGTCCGGCCGAGAGCCAGGGATCCACACCGTCGAGTTCCTGCATCGACGGGCCGGTCCCGGCCAGGTCGGTCCACGGCGACATCCCGACGTAGCAGCCCGGCATCGGCCGACCCTCGTCGCGCAGGTGCACCATCAGCGCCAGACCCAGCCCGCCGCCGGCGGAGTCACCGCTGAGCGCGACCCGGTGGGCCGGGACGCCGTGGGTCTCGGTGAGCCATCGCCAGGCGGCCAGCACGTCGTCGAAGGCGGCCGGAAAGACGTGCTCGGGGGCGAGGCGGTACTCGGGCAGCAGAACCGGCGCCCGGGCCGTGCGCGACAGGGCGGCGCCGAGTCCGCGGTGGCTGCGCGGCGATCCCATGGCGTACGCGCCGCCGTGGACGTGGAACACCGCCCGGTCGGTGATGTCGGCCGCCCGCTCGTCACGGACCCACTCGCCGAGAACTCCCGGCATCTCGCAGGCTTCCCACGACGCCGTCTTCGGCAGGGGCAGCCGGTTGGCCATCTCCTCCATCTGCGCGCGCATGCGCAGGGCGTAGGCCTCGAGGTCGGCGGCGGGGCCGGCAGGGTCGGGGGCACCGCCGCCGCGCGAACGCAGCATGCGAACCGACGTCACCAGCCCCCGCCGGACGATCTGCGCGCGTAGAGAAGGCACGGGAGCACGTCTTTCGTACGTCGGTTCGGGCCGGGGGCAACGAGCGAGCGGAGCGAGCGAGACAGGGGACCCGGCCGAGAGTCAGTCCACCACCGTGAGCCAGTCCTTGTAGGCGTCGATCCGCCCGTGGATGGCATCGATGAAGGTGGACTGGATGCGTTCGGTGACCGGGCCGCGCGGCCCGATCACGCGGCCGTCGACCTCGCGGACCGGCGTGAGTTCGGCGGCGGTGCCGGTCAGGAAGATCTCGTCGGCGAGGTACAGGTCGGTGCGCACCAGGCTGGTCTCGTGCACCTCGATGTCGAGGTCGCGCGCGATGGTCATGACCGACGCGCGGGTGATGCCGCCGAGCGGTCCGTCCGACAGCGGCGGGGTCAACACGACGCCGTCACGGATGACGAACAGGTTCTCGCCGGTGCCCTCGGCGACGTAGCCGTCCTCGGACAGCATGATCGCCTCGTCGTAGCCGGCCCGCAACGCCTCGACCTTGGCGAGCGAGGAGTTGAGGTACTGCCCGTTGGCCTTGCCGGCCGGCGGGATCGTGTTCTTGCCGATGCGCCGGTAGGAGCTGATGCCGACGCGCACACCGTTGACCGCGGAATCCTCGCCGAGGTAGGCACCCCACTCCCAGGTCGCGATGATCGCCTGCGGCTTCGACGGCAGCGGGTTGAGCCCGATCTCGCCGTAGCCGAGGATGATGGTGGGCCGGATGTAGCAGCCGCCCTCGTGCCCGTTGACGCGGATCAACTCGCAGACCACGTCGCACAGGTCGTCGACGGAGTACGGGATGGTGTCGAGCGGCGGGTAGATCTTGGCCGACTTCAACAGCCGGGCCATGTGCGGGCGCAACTGGAACACCGCCGGACCGGCATCGGTCGGGTAGGCGCGGATGCCCTCGAAGACGCCGTAGCCGTAGTGGATCGTCGGGGTCAGCACGTGGACCGTGGCCTGGTCCCAGTCGACGAACTCGCCGTCCATCCAGATCTTGTCCGACTTCGGAAACGGCATCGGCCTCCCGCCCTTTCGGTGATCGCCTCGCGGCCCGCTGTCCCCGGCAGGCTACGCGCCGACCAGTTCGACCAACCGGTCGCCCACATCGGCGGTCGAGTATGCCGAACCGTCGGGACGCGCGTCGCCGCGCTCGCCGAGCAGTGTGCCGATGGCACGGTCGACCCGGGCGGCCGCGGCGCCCTCGCCGAGGAAGGCGAGCATCTGTCCGAGGCTCATCACCGCGGCGACGGGGTCGGCCTTGCCGGTGCCCACGATGTCGGGCGCGGAGCCGTGCACCGGTTCGAACATCGACGGCGCCCGACGCGTCGGATCGAGGTTGCCGGAGGCGGCCAGACCCATGCCGCCCTGCACCGCCGCGCCGAGGTCGGTGATGATGTCGCCGAACAGGTTCTCGGTCACCACCACGTCGAAACGCTCGGGCTGCGTGACGAAGTACAGGCAGGCCGCGTCGACGTGGACGTAGTCGCGGGTGACGTCGGCGAACTCGGTGTCACCGAGCCGTTCGAAGGTCTCCATCCACAGCGCCCCCGCATGGACCAGCACGTTGGTCTTGTGCACCAACGTCAGGTGGCCGCGCCGCTGCTGGGCGAGTTCGAAGGCGTAGCGCAGGACGCGTTCGACCCCGTGGTAGGTGTTGACCGATTCCTGGGTGGCCACCTCCTGTGGCGTGCCGGGGTACAGGCGTCCGCCCGCACCCGCGTAGACCGACTCGGTGTTCTCGCGGATGACCACGAAGTCGCACCGTTCCGGGGTGAGGCCGGCGATGGGGGTCGACACGCCCGGGTACAGCTTCACCGGCCGGTGGTTGACGTACTGGTCGAACGCGAACCGCAGCTTGAGCAGCAGCCCGCGTTCGATGACGCCCGGTGGGACGTCGGGGGTGCCGACCGCGCCGAGGTAGATCGCGTCGAAGCCGCGCAACTCCTCGAGCGTCTCGTCGTCGAGCACCTCACCGGTCTCGAGGTAGCGGCGTCCGCCGAGGTCGTAGTCGACCCGTTGCGTGCTGAACCCCTCGAGTCGTTCGAGGCGGTCGAGCACCTTGAGCCCCTCGGCGACCACCTCGGGGCCGATGCCGTCGCCGCCGAGGATCGCGATGCGGTGGTCTGCCATGCGTTGGGACCTTTGTCGTCTGGCGGAGCGGAGCGAAGATCCTACGAGATGGCCCCACGGCGCCGTAGCCACGCCTATCGTGCTCGGCGACCCGACGACACGGAGTACTGATGACCGACCATCCTGTCCCGCCGGCCGCCGGCGCCTCGCCCGGTCCGGGCTTCACGGGCACCGCGGGCCTGGGAGCTCGGATCGGCGCCCGACTGCTCGACGTGCTGATCGTCGCCATCCCGGCCAGCATCGTGCTCTCGATCCTCGGTGTCGGCACCTTCGGCGGCTTCGGCGCGGACTCGTGGCTCGGCGGCGCGATCACGTCGCTGCTCTGGTTCGGCTACTTCGTCTTCCTCGAGTCGAACCGAGGCGCGACGCTGGGCAAGCAGATCCTGAACCTGAAGGTGATCGACGCCAATGGTTCGTACCCCTCGACCGAGGTGGCGGCCAAGCGCAACGTGTGGATGCTGTTCGGGCTGATCCCATGGATCGGCGGCCTGCTCAGCTTCATCGCGCTCATCGTGATCATCGTCACGATCTCGTCGGACAGCCACAACCGCGGCTACCACGACACCTTCGCGGGCACGGCCGTGATGCGGGCCTGATCCGGGCCGAGGACGTCGACCGACGACGGCTGCGTCAGGCCCTGCTCGAGGTGGCACCCTGGCTGCCCGCCACCGAGTTCGGCCCTGCCGCGGTCGAGGCCGGTGACTGCGACCGCTGCGGCACGGCGCCACGGCTGCTGCCACTGTGCGGTCCGGTCGCCTGGCAGGCGGTGTGTCGCGACTGCGGTCTCGACCTCGGCGACGACGGTTGGTGCGCCGGCCACGAGGCGGACGGCGCAGGCGCCCGGGAGTGGGCCGCGGCGTTGCCCGACGACTGGCCACAGACCGTGCTGCTGTGGTGGCTCGCCACCGGCGAGCTGCGCGCGGTCGACCTCCTCCCCCGCCAGCGGACCGCGCTGCCGGCCGCAGTGGCCGACACCTTCCGCTGACTCGACTCGGGCATCAGCCGATGTCGACGCCGTGGTCGGCGAGGAAGGCGCGCACGCCCGCCGCGTCCTCGAAACGGTGGGCGGCGATGCCGACCGCCCCCGCCGCCTCGACGTTGACCTCGCGGTCGTCGACGAACAGCACCTCGTCCGCCGCACAGTCGAGGCGGTCGAGCAGGCGCTGGTAGAACTCGATGTCCGGCTTGCGGGCGCCGAGGTGGCACGACGCCACGATCTCGTCGAACCGGTCGACGAGCAAGGTCTCGGCCAGGTCGTCGATCCAGCGCGGGTAGTTGCTCGCGGTCGCCCGCACGATCTGTCCCGCGAGGTCGTCGAGCAGTTCGGCCATGCCGTCGAGGAACGTGGTGCCCTCGAGCCGGACGCGATGGAACTCGGCCGGGTCGACCGCGACACCGAGGTCGGCGTACATCGCCCAGTACGTGGCCTCGTCGAGTTCGTCGCGTTCGAAGGCGGGGTAGACGTTCGGCGGGCGGCGGGCGAACAACTCCTCCAGCGGCAGCCCGGTCGCCGCGCGCAGCGCCTCGCGGAACGGGTCACGCACGACGGTGTCCATCAGGTCGAAGGCGACGACCCGGATCATCCAGTGGCCCCGGTCGCGGCGAGCGCGTCGAGCCGCTCGGCGAGCTGCTCGTGCGACAACTCACCGAGCACGCGCTCGACCTCGCCGTCGGGGGTCACGAACAGCCAGGCCGGCTGCACCCGCACGCCGAAGTGCGGCCAGAGGGTGCCGTCGTCGTCGACCACCGTCGTCATCGACCCGAGGCCGTGGCGGTCACGGAAGTCGTCCATCGCCGCGTCGGTGTCGTGCGCGGCGACGCCGACGAAGCTGATCCGCCCGTCGTAGTTCTCCAGCGCCTCCGCGACCGCGGGGGCCTCCCGGTTGCACTGCGGTCACCACGGCGCCCACATCCACAGCACGAGGTGGTCGCCGGCGAAGCTACCGAGGTCGATCTCGCCGCCGTCGAGTGAGCGACCCGACACCGTGAGCAACGTCGTAGCCTCGCCCTCACCGGTGTCCGTGGGGGCGGTCGACGGCGCTGCCTCGACCGTGGCGTCACCGGTCGGCGACGACGTGGGTGCGGGCCGGTCCTGCGTCGGCTCCGGCGCAGCACCGTCGTTTCCGGACGCGCAACCGCCCAGCACGGCCGCGCAGACGGCGACGGCGAGTACGGGGCGGGACGGGCGCATCGGCAGACGCATCCTCGAAGTCGGTGCCATAGGTTCGCGACCCTACCGTCGCCGGACTGCCCGCTCCGGCGGCACGACCGGCAGGAGTGCCCGTGGACGTGCGTGACCGGCTCGCGACCAGCATCGACGGCCGACGCGACTCGCTGGTGGCGCTCTCGCACGGCATCCACGCCGATGCCGAGATCGGCTTCGAGGAGCACCGCTCGTCGGCGCGGGTCGCCGAGGCGCTGGCTGCCGGCGGGTTCGACGTCACCCACGGTGTCGCCGGCCTCGACACCGCGGTCGTCGCCCGGGCCGGATCCGGCCCGTTGCGGATCGGGATCTGCGCCGAGTACGACGCCCTGCCGGGGGTCGGCCACGCGTGCGGCCACAACATCATCGCCGGTGCCGCGGTCGGTGCCGGCCTCGCACTGGCCGAGGTCGCCGACGACCTCGGCATCGAGGTGGTCGTCCTGGGCACCCCGGCAGAGGAGGGCGGCGGCGGCAAGATCACGATGATGGAGGGCGGTGCGTTCGACGGCCTCAACGCCGCGATGATGGTCCATCCGGCGCCGGTCGAGTCGGCCCAGATGACCTGCCTCGCCGTCCAGCACTTCGAGGTCCGCTACCGGGGCCGCTCCGCACACGCGTCCGCCTACCCGCAGATGGGCATCAACGCGGCCGATGCGCTGACGGTCGCCCAGGTCGGCATCGGCCTGCTGCGCCAACACATCCGGCAGACCGACCGCATCCACGGCATCGTCACCGACGGCGGCGACGCACCGAACATCGTGCCCGAGCGGACCGCAGGCACCTGGTACGTGCGCTCGAGCACGTTGACCGAGCTGGCCGAGCTGTACCCGCGGGTGCAGCGCTGCTTCGAGGCCGGTGCGACGGCGACCGGCGCCACCCTGAGCTTCGACGAACCCGGGCCGGCCTACTCGGAGTTCCTCACCGACGAGGCGTTGCGCGATGCCTACGTCGCCGAGGCCGAGGCGTTCGGGCGCACGTTCCCCGCCCCCGGCGAGGAGACCACGCTGGCCGGGTCGACCGACATGGCCAACGTGTCGCTGGCGATGCCGACCATCCACCCGATGATGGCGATCGAGGCGCGCGGCGCGGTCAACCACCAACCCGAGTTCACCGCCGCGTGCGTCACCGCCTCCGCCGATCGTGCGGTGCGCGACGGCGCGCTGGGGATGGCACGGACGGTCGTCGCCGCCGCCACCGAGACCGCCCTGCGCGATCGGCTGCTGTCTCGCGCCTACGAGGCGCGTGCCTGAGAGTCCGGCGCCCACTCATGGGCGGCCACGTCGCCGAGCGGGGTCCCGAGGAAGCGCTGTCCGAGTTCGGCGAAGCGCGCCGGATCACCCGAGGTCACGAACCGCAGGGTCCCACGTCGGCCGTCGTCGGCCAGCCACCCCATGCGCTGCAGCAGGTCGCGGACCTCGAATGCGGTCTCGTCCGCACTTGAGACCAGCGTGACGTTGCGACCGACGACCGCGCCGATCGCGCGCGACAACAACGGGTAGTGCGTGCACCCGAGCACGAGCGTGTCGGTGCGGGCCGTGAGCAGCGGCGCGAGCCGTTCACGCACCACCGCGACGGCCTCGGGCGTGTCGGCTCGTCCCTCCTCGACCAGCTCCACGAAGCCGGGGCAGGCCAGCACCTCGACGCCGAGGTCGAGCTTGAGCCGCTCGGCGGCGTGCTCGTAGACGCGACTTCCTGCGGTCATACGGGTGCCGATGACGACCGTGCGGCGGCTGCGGGACGCCTTCGCCGCGGCACGCAAGCCCGGCTCGACCACCCCGATCACCGGGATGTCGAGCCGCG
>JAGXST010000207.1 GCA_018335555.1 Actinomycetota bacterium
TCCCACGCCGCGCAGCTCGACGTGCAGACCGGTGACCTCGTCCGTGTCGAGACCGAGCTCGGACACTTCGTGGTCAAGGCCTGGGTCACCGAGGGCATCCGTCCCGGGGTGGTCGCCTGTTCCCACCACATGGGCCGCTGGCGCCTGCAGGGTCACGAGCACGCCCACCGTCTCAATTCGACCACCGTCGCGCTCGACCGCGAGGGCAGCCGCTGGGCGATGCGGCCGACCGCGGCCCACGGCAGTTTCGCCTCGGACGACCCCGACACCGCGCGCATCTGGTGGTCCGACGTCGGCGTGCACCAGAACATGACCTTCGGGGTCCACCCGGACCCGATCTCGGGCATGCACTGTTGGCACCAGGCCGTCCGGGTCACACGCGCACAGCCGGGGGACACGGCCGGCGACATCGTGGTCGACACCGAACGCTCCCGGGAGGTCTATCGCGACTGGCTCACCAAGACGCGTGACGCCCGGTCGACCTCGCCCAACGGCGAGCGCCGGCCGAGGTGGCTGATCCGGCCGCTCAAGCCGACCGGCGACGCGTTCCGGATCGACGGGCCGGTGGCCCGCCGCACGACGGCGCCGTGACGGTGATGACCGCGACCACGGCGGCGCGGGCGGATCTGATCCGCTCGCTGGCCGTGTGCGCCGAGCCCCCCACGGCGGCCCTCGAGCCGGTGGCGGCCCTCCTGGGGCTGCCCCGGATGCCGACGGCCGCCGAGCACACCGACACGTTCACGTTCCAACTGCACCCCTACGCCTCGGTCCATCTCGGCCCCGAAGGGCAACTGGGGGGCGTGGCGCGCGACCGCGTCGCGGGCTTCTTCCGTGCCCTCGAGGTCGTTCCTCCGACCGAACCCGACCACCTCGTGGTGCTGCTCGGGGCGTACGCCCAACTCGTCGACCTCGACGTCGCGGGCGAAGGCACCCGCGCCCGCCACGCCCGCATCGCACTGCTGCACGAGCACCTCTGGCCATGGCTGCCGCGCCTGTCGTGGCGGATCACCGAACTGGGCGCGGCCCCCTACCGGAGCTGGGCCCGGCTGCTGGGCGACCTGATGGGCGACGAGGTCGCCGCCCTGCGCCCACCGGCGACACTGTCGGCCCATCTCCGCGAGGCGCCGGGGCTGGGCGACCCCCGCGAGGGCGACGTCGGCGAGTTCCTGGCGGGGCTGCTCGCGCCGGTGCGCTCGGGACTGATCCTGGCTCGCTCCGACCTGGCCCGCGCCGCCCGCGAACTCGACCTCGGCCTGCGCATCGGCGAGCGCGCCTACATGTTGCGCGCCCTGCTGGGTCAGGACCCCTCGCCCACCCTGCGCTTCCTGGCGTCCGAGGCGGAGCGGCAGCGCGACCACGTCCCGGGCGACGACGCGACCGCCAGGTTCTGGACCGGCCGGCTCGAGTCCACCGCACGCCTGCTCGAGTCGCTGGCCGACGTCGCCATCTCTGGCATCGACAGCTGAGCTACGCCGGCCCCTGCACGGGCTCGGCGTCCGGGCCGCCCGCGGCCGGTGGGTCACCGGTCGGGAACGTGTCCAGATGCACCGTCACCGGGACGACGTCGGCGGGCTCGGTACCGTCGTCGCGGCGTGAACCCAGGCGATCCCGCCACCGGTCGATGACGGCGACCAGGTCGTCGCGCAACTCCTCCAACTCGTCGCGGGTCAGGCGCAACCGAGACGTCATCTCGATCGTGGAGTGCACCCACTCGTCGCCCCACGCCCCGGCATCGCGGTGCCATCGGCGCAGCCGCTGCATCCTGGCCCGCAGGACCTCGTCGAGCACCATCTGGGCGTCGTCGCGCGTGTCGTCGCGCTCCAGCAGATCGAACCCCTCGAGCGTCCAGCCGCCGCGCGCGACCCGCCAGTAGCGGTCTCGTCTGGAACCGAGATCCTCGGCCTCCTCGATCAGGCCGTGCTCGGCCAACTGGCGCAGGTGGTAGCTGGTCGAGCCGCTGCTCTCGCCGACGAGACGACCCAGGCCGCTGGCCGTGGACGGGCCGTGCTCGACGAGCAACTCCACGAGTTGGAACCGCAGCGGGTGCGCGAGCGCCTTGAGCGCCGGAGGGTCGAGCACACGCTGGTGCAGGACCCCGTCCGCGGTCTCGGCGGTGGGGGTGTCGTCGGTCACGGGTGTGGCCTCCGTTCGGCGCAGGGAGCACCAAGAGAACTTTGCAAAGAATTGTTTGCAAAGAAGTCTTGGCAGTGTATGGTCACGACACCGCAAAGAATTCTTTGCGGTTCAACCTACACCGAGGAGACGCACCATGCACCCGCGTCTGCTGTCCGACCTCGCCGACCTCGAGGTCGCCGCCTCCCACCACGCCGCCGAGGAGCGGCGGACCCGTCGCCGCCTGCGACGCACGGCCCGCACCGCCTCGGCCCCGCGCCGACCACGGCGTTCCGGTTCGACGACCGCGACGCGGCCCGTCGATTCGCGGCCCGTCGATTCGCGGCCCACCAGATGACCGCGGCCACGGCGAGCCCGCGGGGGATCGGGGTGCGCGGCGGCTTCGGGCGCCTCTGGCTCGGCGCGGGCGCGTCGAACCTCGCCGACGGCATCCTGTTCGCCGGCCTGCCGGTGCTGGCGCTGCAGGTCACCGAGTCTCCGGCACTGATCGCCGGCGTGGCCGTCGCGATCCAGTTGCCCATGGCGCTCACGGCGCTACCGGCCGGCGTGCTGGCCGACCGCTACGACCGTCGCCGACTGCTCGTGGTCGGCAACCTCGTCCGGGTGCTCGGACTGCTCGCCGCCGTCGTCGCGGTGGCGCTCGGCGACCTGCGCCTCGCCGTCGTCTACGCCGTGGCGGCCCTGGTGGGCTCGAGCGAGATCCTGGTCGACACGACCGCGCAGACCACGGTGCCGTCGCTGGTCGAGCGCGGCGACCTCGGACGAGCCCATGCTCGGCTCGGCGGTACCCAGGTCGTGATGAACGACGCCGTCGGGGCACCGCTCGGCAGCTTCCTTGCCGGCGCCGGCGCCGCGGCGTTCCTGGCCACGCCGCTGCTGCTGTTCGCCCTCGCGGCCGCGGTGGTCCTGCGCCTGCGCCTGCCGCAGCGGACGCGCGTCGAACGGTCGGACCCGCTCACGGCCGGACTGCGCCGCGACCTCGCCGACGGCACGCGCTATCTCGCCGCCCACCCCCTGTTGCGCCGACTGGCCCTGATCGCGTGCATCTTCAACTTCGGCAACATGGCGTTCTTCGCGCTCATGCCCGTCTACGTGACCGGCCCGCTCGGCCTGCCGCCGGCCGCATACGGCTGGTTCCTCGCCGGCGTCGCCCTCGGAGGGGTGCTGGGATCGCTCGTCGCCGACCGCCTGCTGGGCCGGTTCGGGCTGCCGCTGATCCTCAGGACCTCGACGGTCGCGATCGGGGGCGTCTTCGCGTCCCTGGGGCTGTTCCCCCGTCGCGACGTCGCGGCCGCGGCCGTCGTGTCCGCAGGTGTGCTCGGCATGGTGTGGAACCTCGGCGGCCGGGTCCTACGGCAGACGATCGTGCCCGACGCGCTGCTCGGGCGCGTGACGGCCACCGTGGCGTTCGTGGCCCTGACCGCGGCCCCGCTCGGTGGCGTCCTGGGCGGCCTGATCGCCGAACAGCACGGCGTGCGCTGGCCCGCTGCGGTCTCGGTCGTCACCATCGCCATCACGTTCGTGCTGCTGCGTCCGGTCACCGACGCCGCGGTCGACGCCGCGACCGCGGCGGTCGCTCCCGGCGTCTGATCACGCGCCGCGCGTACTCGGGCGGACCTGGCGCTCGAGCAGTCGTGAGAGCACCAGCACCGATCGGGTACGCACCACGAACGGCTCGCCCCGGATCTGTTCGAGGGTCGCCTCGAGATGGGTGGTGTCGCGGGCACGTATGTGCACCAGCGCGTCCGGGTCCCCCGTGATCGTGTACGCCCCGACGACCTCGGGATGGCGTGAGAGGGCCGTGCCGATGCGGGTCGCGAGCGTGCGGCCCTCACAGAACAGCTCCACGAATGCCTCGGTGTCCCAGCCGAGTGCGCTCGGGTCGATCACCGCCGCGAAGCGTTCGATCACCCCGGCATCGAGCAGGCGGTCGACGCGGCGTTTCACCGCCGGGGCGGACAGGCCGATGTCGTCGCCGATCTCGCGAAAGCTGGCGCGGGCGTCTGCTGACAGCCACGCAACGATTCGCTGGTCGAGTTCATCCAGACGCAACATGTCACCGCTCCCGCGCAATACGAGCATCTGTCGTGATCGCTGCGGCCATCGTACGGTGCGCGGCTTGCAGCCATGTCGAGGAGGTGTCGTGCCCCGTTCGTCCGTCGTCGTCAGCCCTGCGCCTTCGAGGGTCGAGCGCGTCGCCACCCAGCGGCGCTACCTGATGACCCCGCCGTCCCACTTCGAGATCAGCTACGCGATCAACGTGTGGATGGATCCGAGCCGGCCGGTCGACCGGTCGCTGGCCCACCGTCAGTGGGACGACCTCGTGGCGGTCTACGAGAGCCTCGGCCACACGGTCGAGCGCGCCGACCCGGCACCCGGACTTCCCGACATGGTGTTCGCGGCCAACGGTGCCGTCGTCGTCGGCGGTATCGCCGTCGGGGCACGATTCGCGACGCCGCAGCGTGCCCCCGAGGCGGCGCTGTACCGCGAGGCGTTGTTCGCCGCCGGGATCGGCGTGGTGCACGAACCGAGCTACGTCAACGAAGGGGAGGGCGACTACGTCGTCGTGGGCGACACCATCCTGGCGGGCACCGGCTTCCGCACCGATGTGCGGGCCCACGCCGAACTCGCCCGTCTCACCGGGCGCGAGGTCGTGTCGCTGCCGCTGGTCGACCCGCGCTTCTACCACCTCGACGTCGCCGTCTTCGCGCTCGACGACCACAACGTCGCCTACTACCCGGGTGCGTTCGACGCGGACGGCCGTGCCGAGCTGCGGCGACGCTTCCCGGATGCGATCATCGCCGACGAACACGACGCACTCGTGCTCGGTCTCAACGCCGTCAGCGATGGACGCCACGTCGTCGTTCCGGACGAGGCCGAGCATCTCATGGCCCGCGTTCACGAGGCCGGTTACCTGCCGATCCCGATCGACATGTCCGAACTGCGAAAGAGCGGCGGCGGCCCCAAGTGCTGCACGCTGGAGTTGCGCCCCGCGCCCGGGGCGACCGAGTTGCGCCCCGCACCCGGGGCGACCGAGTTGCGCCCCGCACCCGGAACGGAGCCGTCATGACCCTGACCGACGACCTGCACCACCTCGAGGCGCACGCGGCCCACAACTACCACCCCCTGCCGGTCGTGATCGCGGAAGGCCAGGGTGCATGGGTCACCGACGTCGACGGTCGCCGCTACCTCGACGCGCTGGCGGGCTACTCCGCGCTCAACTTCGGGCACCGCCACCCCACCCTGGTCGCCGCTGCGGTCGAGCAACTCGGCAGGGTCACGCTCACCAGTCGTGCCTTCCACCACGACCAGTTCGCCCCGTTCTGCGCCGACCTGTCCCGGCTGACCGGCATGGACGCCGTCCTGCCGATGAACACCGGTGCCGAAGCGGTCGAGACGGCCATCAAGCTGGCCCGGCGCTGGGGGTACCGGGTCAAGGGCGTGCCCCAGGACCGCGCCACGATCATCGTGGCCGACGACAACTTCCACGGCCGCACCACCACGATCGTCGGCTTCTCCACCGACCCCGACGCCCGGGCCGACTTCGGTCCCTTCACCCCGGGTTTCCGCCACGTCCCCTTCGGCGACCTCGAAGCGCTCGAGTCCGCCATCGACGACACCACCGTCGCGGTGCTGCTCGAGCCCGTCCAGGGCGAAGCCGGCATCCGCGTCCCGGCGCCCGGCTACCTCGCGGGGGTGCGCCGCGTCACGGCCGCACACGACGTGCTGTTCCTCGCCGACGAGATCCAGTCGGGGCTCGGACGCACGGGCACGACGTTCGCCTGCGACCTCGAGGACGTGGTGCCCGACGTGTTCCTGCTCGGCAAGGCGCTGGGCGGCGGGGTCGTGCCGGTCTCGGCGATCACGGCGCGCCGCGAACTGATGGACGTGTTCACGCCGGGGTCGCACGGCAGCACGTTCGGGGGCAACCCCCTGGCGTGCGCCGTCGGGCGTGCCGTCATCTCCCTGCTCGAGACCGGCGAGTTCCAGGCCCGCGGCCGTGAACTGGGCGCCCGGCTCGACGCCGGCCTGCGCACCCTGCCCGCCGACCGGGTCGCCGAGGTCCGCACGATCGGGCTGTGGGCCGGCGTGGAACTCGTCCCCGGGCTGCGTGCCCGCGACGTGTGCGAGCGGATGATCGGCGGCGGCGTGCTGGCCAAGGACACCCACGAGTCGACCGTCCGCCTGGCGCCGCCGCTGGTGGTCACCGAGGACGACGTCGACCGCATCGTCGAGGTCCTCGGCGCGTCGCTCGGCTGATCCACGCGGACGATGGCCGGGCGCGATCGTCCCACGGGCGGCAGCCCGGCGGCAGGTACGGCGATACGGTGCCGGACCGATGCCCACGCGAGGTCACCGGTCGAGGACATGTCCATGCACGAGTGGCAGACCGGCCGCCTGCTGGTCGCGACGCCGGCACTCGAGGACCCCAACTTCGAGCGCACCGTGGTGCTCATCCTCGACCATGACGAGGACGGTGCCCTGGGTGTGGTGCTCAACCGGACCAGCGACCTCGCCGTCGACGAGGCCCTCGCCGGCTGGACCGACCTGGTCGCGAGCCCGCCGGTCGTCTTCGGGGGCGGTCCGGTCGAGCCCACCGCCATCGTCGCCCTCGGGCGCGCCACCGCCAGCGTGCCGGCCGACGAAGGGGTCTCGCCACGCCTCGACCGCGTGCGCCTGGTCGACCTCGGCGCGGACCCGGTGCTGGCGGCCGCGGACCTCGACCAC
The DNA here is from genome assembly GCA_018335555.1 of Actinomycetota bacterium. Taxonomy (GTDB): domain Bacteria; phylum Actinomycetota; class Nitriliruptoria; order Nitriliruptorales; family Nitriliruptoraceae; genus Egicoccus. The sequence goes on from JAGXST010000207.1 coordinate 6,862, forward strand.
GTGCGCGTGTTCGCCGGGTACGCCGGCTGGGGGCCCGGCCAGCTCGAGCTCGAGGTCGACGCGGGTGCCTGGTTCACCATCGACGCCGAGCCGGCCGACGTCTTCACACCCGACCCTTCCCGGCTGTGGCAGGCCGTCCTGCGCCGCCAGCCCGACGAGTTGGCCCTGTTCTCGACCTTCCCGGCCGACCCCTCGCTGAACTGATCAGCGGTCGACGACGCCGCCCCGGTCGGCGGGCTCGGACGGGTTCGCGCAATAGGTCGCCGGCTGCCCTGACTGTCCGTGGTAGTGGAACTGCTCGCCACCCGCCTCGACGACCACGCGGTAGCCAGGCACGAGCGCCTGGGTGTAGAACTGATCCGGTTGTGGACAGCCGAGCGAGCCGTCGGGCCAGGTGACGTCCTCGTGGATCACCACGTCGACGTCCGCCGGGCCGACACCGGCGCGTTCCGCCGCATCGGCGAGGGCGAACGCCTCGGGATCGTCCGTCGTCATGCCGTCCTCCCCGTCCTCGGTGTCGCCGGACTGTCCGCCGTCCGCGTCATCGTCGGTGGTTCCGGGTTCGAGCGTCTCCACCTCGTCGGGCGCGGCGCCCTGGTCCGGGTCGCTGCCGCAGGAGATCACCAGGAGGGCGACGATCGCGAGGCCGGCGCCTGTCCGTGGTCGTCGCATGTCGCCGTCCCGTCTCGGTATGCCACCACCGTAGACTCACCGCCCGCGCCCGACATCCAAGAGTTCGTCCATGAGTGACCCGTCCTGGGGCTTCCTGCTCGTCGGCAGCTTCGCCGCGGTCGGTGCCGCGATGGCACTCGGCACCCTGGCCGCCCTGCTGCGCTATCGACGCACCGGCGAGTTCCCCGGTGTGAGCGCCGACCAGCCCGTCAACCGCCGCCGGATCACCGCGCTGTGGATCCGGGTCGGCGTCGGCGTCGTGCTCACGGTGATCGGCGTGGTCGCACTGGTCGACCGCGGACTGGTCTGACGCCACCGCTCCGGTAGCGTTGGTCCGGAACGGATCCGCTCGGATCGTTCCACCCGGGAGGCACGCATGCAGCGGCGCATCTTCACCGAGGAACACGATGCCTTCCGGGCGATGGTGGCCCGCTTCGTCGACGACGAGGTCGCGCCACACCACGACACCTGGGAGCGCGAGGGGATCGTGCCGCGCGAGTTGTGGCAGCGCGCAGGCAAGCTCGGTCTGCTCTGCACCGACGTACCCGAGCAGTATGGCGGTGGTGGGGTGCGCGACTTCCGCTACAACGCGATCGTCACCGAGGAGTTGTGCCGCGTCGGCGCCAGCGGGGTCGGCTTCCCGTTGCAGAACGACGTCGTCGTGCCCTACCTGCTTGCCCACGCCACCGACGAGCAGAAGCAACGCTGGCTGCCGCCGATGACCTCCGGCGACCTGATCACGGCGATCGCGATGACCGAGCCGGGTACCGGCTCCGACCTCGCCGCGGTGACGACCACGGCGCTGCGCCAGGACGACGGCAGCTACCTGCTCAACGGCACGAAGACGTTCATCACCAACGGCATCAACGCCGACCTGGTCATCGTGGTCGCCAAGACCGACCCGAGCGAGAAGCACGCCGGCACCAGCCTGCTGGTGGTCGAGGAGGGCATGGCCGGGTTCACCCGCGGCCGCAAGCTCGACAAGATCGGCATGCACGCCCAGGACACCGCGGAGCTGTTCTTCCAGGACGTGCGCGTGCCGGCCGACAACCTGCTCGGCGACGAGGGCCAGGGGTTCCTCTACCTCATGCAGGCGCTGCCGCAGGAGCGGCTCTCGATCGCCGTCGCTGCCGTTGCCGGTGCGGCTGCCGCCGTCGAGCAGACCCTGGCCTACGCCAAGGAACGGCAGGCGTTCGGTCGTCCGATCGGCTCGTTCCAGAACTCGCGGTTCACGCTGGCCGAACTCCACACCGAGGTCACGATCGGCCGGCAGTTCGTCGACCGGTGCATCGAGGTGCACAACGAGGGCCGACTCGGTGTGGAGGAGGCGGCCATGGCCAAGTACTGGACCACGGACATGCTCGGACGCGTCGTCGACGCGTGCGTGCAGTTGCACGGCGGCTACGGCTACATGCGCGAGTACCCGATCGCGCGGGCCTACGTCGATGCCAGGGTCCAGCGCATCTACGGCGGCACGAACGAGATCATGAAGGAGATCATCGGCCGCACCATGGGTCTGTAGGGCAGCGCCGTTACTCGGCGGCGGCGGGCTCCCGTGCCCACGGTGCGTGGTGGATGCCGACGATGTAGCGCTTGAGTCGCTCGTGTGCGGCTTCGAGGTCGGCCTGCACACAGTGGTGCAGGATCAGACCGTCCATCGTGGCGATCAGGAACCGGGCCAGCGCCGCACGCTCCCGGTCGGCTGGCGCCCCGGGCACCGATCCCATGACCGTCGAGACGGTGTCGGTGAGCTGCTCGTAGTGCCACGCCGCCAACGGCTGCAGGTCGGGGTCGCGTAGGGCATGCACCGTCAGCTCGAACTGGGCCAACTGCACGTGAGGGGTGCCCTCGACGTAGTCCCAGTAGGCCTGCATGATGGCCTCGAGCGCGCTCGCGAGGGTCTTGCCGTCGGCGGCCACCGCCGCGCGCAGGGCCTGGTCGATCTGCGTGTTCATCCGCTCGATGACGGCGCGAAGCAACTCGTCCTTCGAACGGAACGCGTAGTGGAAGGCGCCGAGGGCCATGTCGGCCTGATCGGTGATCCGCCGCGTCGTCGCTGCGGGAAGGCCCTCGGTGGCGAGGATCGTGAGCGTCGCGTCGATGAGTTCCTCGCGGCGCTCGTCGACACTCCGTCTGCTGCGTTGCACGGTCAAACCGGCTCCGGACCGGACCCGCGCTGGTCTGGACGGGTCCGGCCCCCGACTGTAGCGATCGATTGCACTGGTCGGCCGTCCATGCGGAGACGACGCCGAAATACGGTGCCCGCTACCGTCTCACGCCCATCGACGCCAGCACCGGGGGTTGCCTCGTGTTCGGGCCGATCGATCTGCTCGCTCTCGCCGGGGCCGCCCTGCCGGTCGGCGTCCTGGTCGGGGTGCTCGTCTGGCGGGGTCGCCGCCGCCGCCCCTCCGCGCGGCGCGACGCATGGGTGGACGGCGCCATCGCCGGCTGGCTGGCCGCCGTGATGATCGCGACGCTGAGCCCGCTCACCGGGTTCGGCGCTCTTGGCGCCGAACCCGATGTGGTGCTCGTCCCGTTCCGCAGGCTCCCTGGCGCACCTGTCGCGTATGCGGTGATCAACCTGTTGCTGCTCGCCCCCCTCGGGCTGCTCCTGACGCTGCGCGGCGCGCGGCCGGCGCTGCCGACGGCGATCGGCTTCGGCGTGGTCACGTCATTCGGCATCGAGGTATTGCAGCTGTTCCACGCCGAGCGTGGCACCAACGTGGACGATCTGATCCTCAACACCGCCGGCGTGGTGGTCGGAGCCCTGCTCGGGGCGGTGCTGCGTCCCGTCCGGGCCGGTGCGCGTCGCCGCCGGTCGGCTCGTCTGGGGACCTGTGGCCCTCCTTCCCACCCCGGGAAGACCCTGACGCGCGGCGACGGCGGGCCGTAGCGTCGACCGTGAGCGGTCCTTGACGGGCGGCGCGCACCCGACCGGGATCCGGCCGCAGGAGGGCACGACGATGCGGACAGCCGTGATCATGGGAGCAGGGGGCCGTGACTTCCATGTGTTCCAGACCCGCTACCGCGACGACCAGGCCACCCGGGTCGTCGCCTTCACCGCGGCCCAGATCCCCGGGATCGACGACCGCGTGTATCCGGCATCACTCGCGGGACCGGGGTACCCGGATGGCATCCCGATCCGGCCCGAGGCGGAACTCGAACGGCTCGTTGCGGCGCACGGCGTCGACGAGGTCGTGCTCGCCTACTCCGACCTCGCCCACACCGAGGTGATGCACCAGGCCTCGCGGGTGCTGGCCGCCGGTGCCGACTTCGTCCTGGCCGGGCCAGCCGCGACGATGCTGCCCAGCCGCCGGCCGGTCATCGCCGTCTGTGCGGTCCGCACCGGCTGCGGCAAGAGCCAGACGACCCGCCGGGTGGGGCAACTCCTGCTCGACCGTGGACTGCGGGTGGCGCTGATCCGCCACCCCATGCCCTACGGCGACCTCGAACGCATGCGGGTCCAGCGGTTCGCCAGCCTGGCCGACATCGACGCCAGCGATCCGACCATCGAGGAACGCGAGGAGTACGAGGAGCCGGTCCGGCTCGGCATGGTGATGTACGCCGGCGTGGACTACGCCGCCATCCTCGCCGCGGCCGAGGAGGAGGCCGACGTCATCGTGTGGGACGGCGGCAACAACGACTTCGCGTTCGTCCGTCCCGATGTGACGATCACGGTCGTCGACCCGTTGCGGCCCGGTCACGAACTCGCCTACCACCCCGGCGAGACCAATCTGCGCATGGCGGACGTCGTCGTGGTGAACAAGGTCGACGCGGCCGCCCCGGACGACGTCGCCCGCGTGATCGCCAACGTCGAGCGACTCGTGCCCGACGCGAGCGTGGTGCTCGCGGCGTCGCCGGTCACGCTGGCCGGGTCCGACGGCGAACCGGTCGCCGCTGGCGCGCTGACCGGGCTCAGGGTGCTGGTCGTCGAGGACGGCCCCACGGTCACGCACGGCGGGATGCCATTCGGGGCCGGCACGGTGGCGGCGCGCGAGGCCGGTGCGACCGAATTCGTCGACCCGCGCCCGTTCGCGGTCGGATCCCTTCACGCCACCTTCGCGACCTACCCGGACATCGGACCGGTGCTGCCGGCGATGGGGTACGGCGCGGCCCAACTCGCCGACCTCGAGGCGACCATCCGCGCCGCTCGCGCGGACGTGGTCGTGGCCGGCACCCCGATCGACCTCGCCCGGATCGTGCACGTCGACACGCCGGTCTGGCGGGCCCGCTACGAACTGCGCGAACTCGACCATCCGACGATCGAGGGCGCACTGGCGCCCTGGCTGGCCCGCATCGAAGCCCGCGCGACTCCCTCGGCCACGTGACCGGACCCAGCGCGATGACCCGTGGCCCGCCCAGAGGACGAAGCATGTCGTCCACCCGCCAACCTCCGTTCCGCAGTCAACCGCCCGAGGGATGGCACGCGCTGGCGGTCGACGACGTCGCGCTACTGCTGGATGCAGCGGCCGACGGCCTGGGCTCGCAGGAGGCGGCCGCCCGGCTCGAGGAGGTCGGGCCCAACGTCATCGAGGACGCGCCGCCGCCGAGCCTGGCAACAACCGTGCTCGCCCAGTTCCGCAGCCCGCTGATCACGATCCTGCTGCTGGCCGCGGCGGTCACGCTGGTACTGGGCGAGCACGTCGACGCCATCGTCATCGCCGCGGTATTGGTACTCAACGCCACGATCGGCACCTTCCAGGAGCGCAGGGCCGAACAGTCCGTGCGCGCCCTGCAGCACCTCGTGGCGCCGCGGGCACGCGTGCTGCGTGACGACCACGAGCATGAGATCCCCTCGGCAGAGCTGGTCCCCGGGGACACGGTGCTGCTCGAGTCCGGCGCACGCGTGCCTGCGGACCTTCGGCTCGCCGAGTGCCAGTCGCTGACCGTCGATGAGTCCCTTCTCACCGGTGAGTCCACCACGGTGCGCAAGCAGACCCGGTCGCTGGCTTCCACGACCTCGCTGGCGGACCGCTCGAACCTCGCCTTCGCCGGTTCCGTGGTGGCTCGCGGCCGCGGCCGCGGCTACGTCATCGCGACGGGCGGCTCGACCCAACTGGGCGCGATCGCCGAGCAGGTCCGCACGACCGCGATGCCACGGACGCCCGTGCAGGTGCGGCTCGACCGCTTCTCGCATCGGATCGCCGTGATCGTGCTGGTGGCGGCCAGCATTGCGTTCGCGGTCGGCCTGCTGGTGGGCAACACCGCGGCTCAGATGTTCACGTTCGCGGTGGCACTGGCCGTCTCCGCCGTTCCGGAGGGCCTGCCGGTCGCCTTCACCATCACGATGGCCGTCGGCGTGACGCGGATGGCGAGGCGGCGGGCGATCATCCGTCGCCTCCCCGCCGTCGAGACGCTCGGGAGCACCACGGTCGTCTGCTCGGACAAGACGGGCACGCTGACCCGCAACGAGATGACGGTCGCGGAGATCTGGACGGCCGGTGGCCGCTTCCTCGCCCGTGGCGCCGTCGGGGACGAGAACGTGCTGGGCGCCGAGGACGTGGCCCAGCACCGGGAACTGTTCCTGACCCTGCTCACCGGCGTCCTGGCCAGTGAGGCCGACGCCTTCCTGGTCGACGGCCGGCTCGAGGTGACCGGCGACCCGACCGAGGCGGCGCTCGTGCGCGTGGCCGCCGAGGTCGGGTTGGCGCCATCGCGGCTGCGCGCGGAGCATCCCGTCGTCGGGCGCCAGCCGTTCGAGCCCGAACGCCGCTACGCCGCCGTTCAGTGTCACCTCGCGGAAGGGGAATGCGTTCTGCTGCAGGGGGCGCCGGAACGGATCCTGGACCTGTGCGACCACGAGATGGCCGGCGGACGTCTGCGCCCGGTCGACGGCGGTGGCGTGCTCGCGGCGGTCGAGGAGATGGCTTCCCGTGGGCGCCGCGTGCTGGCCTTCGCCTACCGCCCCGTCCCTGCCGGCCACCGTGGGCTCGACGAGGCCGAGACACCAAAGGGGCTGGTGTTCGTGGGGCTGCAGGGCATGGTCGACCCGCCGCGTGAGGGTGTGTCCGAGGCGGTCGTCCACCTGCACCGGGCCGGCATGCGCGTGCTCATGGTCACCGGTGACCACGCCATCACGGCCGCGGCGATCGCCGGCGAGATCGGCCTCGGCGCCGGGGACACGATCACCGGCCACGAACTCGACGGGATCGACGACGACGCCCTCCGCGCCCGGCTGCCCGACACCACCGTCTTCGCCCGGGTCGCCCCCGAACAGAAGCTACGGATCGTTCAGACGCTGCGCGCCCTCGGCGAGGTCGTGGCCGTCACCGGCGACGGCGTCAACGACGCCCCGGCACTGCTCGCGGCGGACATCGGCATCGCCATGGGACGCGACGGCACCGACGTGGCCCGCGACGCCGCGGACATGGTGCTGGCCGACGACGACTTCGTCACGATCCGGGCGGCGGTCGAGGAGGGTCGGATCACCTTCGACAACCTGCGCAAGGTGACCTTCTTCCTCATCTCGACCGGTGCCGCCGAGATCTTCATGCTCCTGGTCGGCCTCGCTCTCGGGTGGCCGCTGATCCTGCTGCCGGCGCAACTGCTGTGGCTCAACCTCGTCACCAACGGCGTCCAGGACGTCGCTCTGGCCTTCGAGCCGGCCGAACCCGGCGTGCTCGACCGACCGCCCCGCGACCCCCGCGAGGGGCTGGTGTCCCGGTTGCTGTGGACGCGGACCGCCGTCGTCGCCGTCGTCATGGGCCTGGGCACCCTCGCGGTGTTCCGCTGGAGCCTCGACAGCACCGGCTCGGTCGAGACGGCCAGGACCGCCGCGATGACCACGATGGTGCTCTTCCAGGCCGTCCACGTCGGCAACAGCCGCCGCGAGCGCAGTTCTGCGTTCAGCACCCCGCCGTGGACCAACCG
>JAGXST010000208.1 GCA_018335555.1 Actinomycetota bacterium
ACACGGCGAGCGGCTGACCTCGTTGGATGCCGCCTTCCTCAACATGGAGGCGCCGAACCGCCACATGCACGTCGGTGGCCTGTTCATCTTCGACCCGCCCGGCAAGGAACAGGGCGATCCGCGCGAGCCCGACCACGCCCGGTTCCTCGAACTCGTCCGGTCCCGCCTGCACCTGGTGCCGCGCTACCGGCACAAGCTGGCGAGTCCGCCGCTCGGCCTGGGGAACCCGGTGTGGGTCGACGACACCCACTTCGACCTGTCCTACCACGTCCGCCATGCCGCGCTGCCGCGCCCGGGCACGACCGCGCAGTTGACGGAGTACTGCGCCCGGATCCTGTCGCGGCCGCTGGACCGCGACCGCCCGCTGTGGGAGCTGTACCTGATCGAGGGGCTCGAGGACGGCCGGTTCGCGCTGCTCGGCAAGAACCATCACGCCATGATCGACGGACTGGCCGGTATCGACATCGCGACCGTCATGCTCGACGTCACCCCGGAGGACGACGCCGAGCTTCCCGAGCCGCAGGCCTGGCGGCCGAACCCCGAGCCCGGTCGCCTCGACCTGCTCGGGGATGCGGTCCGGGCTGCGATGACCAGCCCGGCCCATCTCGTGGCGTCGGGCCGCAGACTCGGGGCTGCTCCGACGAAGACGGTCAGGCGTGCCCTGTCCGTCGGCCGTGCCGCAGCGTCGATCGCCCGCTCGATGCTGCTGCATCCCACGCCGCGGTCCCTGCTCAACCAGCCGCCCGGCCCGCACCGCCGGTTCTCGATCCAGCGCATCCCCCTGGACGACGCCAAGCTGATCAAGAACGCGTTCGACACCACCGTCAACGACGTCGTTCTCGCCGCGGTCGCCGACGCCACCGGACGGTTCCTGCGCGACCACGGCGCGGTCACCGACGGGCTGTGGTTGCGCGCCATGGTGCCGGTGAGCACCCGGGCCGACTCCGAGGAACACGCGCTGGGCAACCGGGTCGTTGCCGTGTTCGTCGACCTGCCGGCGTTCGAACTCGACCCGGTGGAACGCCTGCGAATCTGTCACGATGCGATGCGCGAGGTGAAGTCGAGCCACCACGCGGTCGGGGCGGGGTTCCTGATCGGCCTGACCGAGTTCGCGCCGCCGACGCTGCATGCGATGGCGTCGCGCGTGGCCGTGCACAGCCGGCTGTTCAACTTCCTCGTCACCAACGTGCCCGGGCCGCAGCTACCGATCTACTGCCTCGGCGCACGACTGCTCGGGGCGTTCCCGTTCACCCCGCTGGCCGAGACCCAGGCGTACGCGGTCGGGCTGACGTCGATCGATGGCTGGCTCAACTTCGGGTTCACCGCCGACTACGACGCCCTGCCCGACGTCGAGAAGGTCACCGGTCACCTGCGCGACGCCTTCACCGACCTCGTGCGCTGCGCCGAGGCAGTCGACTGATGTCAGCCGGCCAGCGCCAGCCGTGACGAGCGACGCAGGTTGTCGAGTTCCTTGACCAGGCCCAGGGTGAGGGCCCGCGAGTGGTCGAGGTGGTGGACGCCCGGTGCATCGAGGGCGGCGCGCGCGCCCGCGGTCAGGCCCTCGCGCCAGGTGGCGATGACGTCGTCGTCGACCCCGGTGGCGACCCGGGCGTTGTAGCCGTCGATGTCGCCGGCCTCGAGTTCGGCAAGGGCGTCGGCGGCCAGGCCGTCCATCGCGTCGAGCAGTCCCACGTGGGCGTCGGCGAGCCCGGCCAGCGCCGCGTCGTCGGCCACCTCGTCGACGGCGGCGCGGTAGGCGGCGAGGCGTTCGAGTTCGGCACGCCAGGCCGTGGCGTGGACGTCGGGGTCGTTGCCGGTCGGCAGGTCCTGCGTCGTGGCCGCGTAGTCCGCTGCCGCCACGTGCAGTCCCGTGGCGGTGCTGGCCAGCGCCTCGACCCGGTCAGCGCTGACGCGCAGGTGCTCGGCCAGGTCTCGTGCCTGTCCGTCGAGCGGTTCGAGACGGGCGAAGAGCGGGTCCACACCGGCGACGGCCAGGGCGGCCGGACGGGGCGGCAGCGGCGACGCGGCCGCCTCGTCGAGACGGTCGGCGTGGCCGCGAAGCTGGTCGGCGACGCGCCGCACGTCGTCGAGGACGCCGGCGGGATCACGATCCGAGCCCGTGATCGCCTCGGCGACGAGGACCCGCAGTGCGGCGGTCGTCTGCTGGGCATCGTGTGCCGGAGCGGCGACGGCGTGGCGCAACTGCGACACCTCGCTGGTCAGGGTGCTGGTGGCCGCAGCCAACTCGGCGCGCTGGGCGGCGGCCGTCTGTTCGCGGTCGTACAGCACCGCGCCGGTGGCACCGGCGACGACGGCGACGCCTGCGACGGCGGCAGCAATGCGTGCGGAACGGGATGGGGACATGCGAGGAGACCTCGGTGGGGCGGGAAGGTGGGGCGCACACGGCAACTGCGCCCACGGGGGGCGCAGCGACCCACGAGGGTACGGTCCGCTGCGCGGGCACCGTCCGGTGCCCTGTCCGAGCGACGGGTACCGGACGGACAGTCATCGAGCCCGTCGAGACCGGGTGAACAGGAGTCGGCGTGGCCACCGAGGACGTCCCCCTGCGGGTGCAGCGACTGCGCGAGGACGCCGTGCTGCCCGCCTACGCACACCCCGGTGACGCGGGTCTCGACCTGGCCAGTGTCGAAGAGGTGACGCTGCGGCCGGGGGAGCGAGCGGCGGTGCCGACCGGGCTCGCCATGGCGATCCTGGAAGGCTGGGTCGGCCTGGTCCACCCGCGGTCGGGGCTCGCCCGACGTCACGGCATCACGCTCGCCAACGCGCCCGGCACCATCGACGCCGGCTATCGCGGTGAGGTGCTGGTGCTGCTGTGCAACCTCGGCCAGGAGTCGGTGACGCTGGCGAAGGGCGAACGGGTGGCGCAGTTGTTGCTGCAGCGCGTGGGAAGCGCCGTGGTCGACGAGGTGGACGATCTCGACGCCACCGCGCGGGGCGAGGGCGGATTCGGCTCCACCGGGCGGGCCTGACACCGGGGTGGCGCAGGATCGAACACTCGTTTTGCTCGGTCCCGCAGCAGCGGTTACCTTCTGCGGCCGCACGCGGATGTAGCTCAGTTGGCTAGAGCGCCACCTTGCCAAGGTGGAGGTCGCGAGTTCGAATCTCGTCATCCGCTCCAGGAAACCCCGTTTCGGCGGGGTTTTCGCGTTTTCACGAGTAGCAACTGAGTAACGAGCGTCATGGTCACGACGCCGCCTCCCCTCGGCCGGCTCGAGGACGAACGCTTCGAGCCGCCGTGCCGCGGCCTCGCCCATGCACCCCAACAGGTGCTGGTCGGTGCTTGGGATCGCCGGGCAGTGGTGCCCGAGCCGCTCCTGGACGACCTTCGGGGGCTCGCGCGACCGGGCTGACGCGGCCCGGCGCGTCCGGGTGTCCAACAACCTCACCCCGGGTCAACGGGGCTCGGCCGACGGTCCGTGGCGTTCGGGCCGCTCGGCCACCATGCCATCACCTAGTGCTCGTCGTAGTGATCGCCGTGGGCGGCGTGCCGATGAGCGCCGTGGACGTAGTCGACGTGGGCGCCGTGGTCGAGGGTCTCGTGGCCACAGTCCAGGCCGGGGTCGGCGGCTGCCGGTCGAGCCCGTAGCCTGAGCATCCGAACGGAGGACTCGATGTCCCAACGCCCCGCCGCGCACGACGATGTCGACGGCCACGAGCATCGCGGTCACGAGCATGGCTCCGGGTTGCTCGGGCGGCTGCGGGCGTTCGCCCCGCACAGCCATGACGTCGCCGACCACCTCGATGACGCGCTCGCGACCAGCGCACAGGGCATCCGCACCACCAAACTCACCCTGGCCGTCCTGCTCGCGACCGCGCTGAGTCAGCTCGCGATCGCGCTCGTCAGCGGGTCGGTCGCGCTGCTCGCCGACACGATCCACAACGTCGCGGATGCCATGACCAGCATCCCGCTGTGGATCGCGTTCGTGCTCGGCAGGCGCGCCCACAGCCGCACCTACCCCTACGGCTACCGGCGTGCGGAGGACCTCGCCGGCATCTTCATCCTGCTCATGATCGCCGCATCGGCCATGTGGATCGGCTGGGAGTCGATCCACCGGCTGCTCGACCCCGTGCCCATGCGGCACACCGGCTGGGTGCTGGCCGCCGGCATCATCGGTGTGGCCGGTAACGAGTTCGCCGCGGTCCTGCGCATCCGGACCGGCCGCCGCATCGGCTCCGCCGCGCTCGTGGCCGACGGCTACCACGCCCGCACCGACACCTTCGCGTCGTTCGCCGTGATCGTCGCCGTCATCGGGACCTGGCTCGGCCTGCCGATCCTCGACCCGCTCGTCGGCCTGCTCATCACCGTCATGATCCTGTGGATCCTCAAGACCACCACCGTCCAGGTCGTGCGCCGCCTCATGGACGGCGTCGAACCCGACACGCTCGCCCGCATCGAACGGACCGCCCTCGAGGTCGACGGCGTCCACGAGGTGGGCACCGTGCGTGCCCGTTGGAGCGGCCACCGGCTGCTCGCCGATCTCACCATCACCCTCGACGGTCACTGCACCCTGATCGAGGCGCACGACATCAGCGAACAGGTCCGCCACAAGCTCCTCCACGACATCCCCCACCTCGAGGACGCCTGGATCCACACCAACCCAGCCACTCATGGCGGCGACCCCCACCACATCACAGCCCACCACCGGGACCGCACCAGGAGGGATGCTCGAGGACGCTGAACACGCGTTGCAGCGGTTCAGCTCGGCATCGCCGGATCGCCGTGGACCGCGCTGGACCCGTCTTCCACCTTGCCGAAGTGGAGTTCGCGAGTTCGAACCCGCTCCACAGAAGCCCCGCTTCGGCGGGGTTTCGTCGTTCTCGAGCAACCTTCATGAGGGCCTCCCTCCGTGCCCGCACGCGGCTGGATGCAGCATCGTCAGTCGGGCTCGCGGGGGTCGGTCGGTAGGACTTCGAGTCCGAGTTGCTGCTCGATCAGGGCAGCGACCGCCAACACGGTGGCCTCGCCGCGGGGAGGTCCCAGCAGTTGCAGCCCGACGGGGAGTCCTGCGCTGGTGAACCCGGCGGGGACGACGATGGCCGGGCAGGACACCACCGTGGACAGGAAGGTCACCTGAACCCAGTCGATGTAGGTCGGAAACCGGTGGCCGTCGAATTCCTCGAGGTAGTGGGTGGTAGCCGGCGGCGCAGGCACGATGGCGCCGGGAAACGCCAGCACGGTGTGCTCGGTCAGGAACGTGACGACGTCGTGGTACAGGCGCGCCCGGGTGGCGCGTGCGGCAGCCAGCTCGATGCCGTCCGCCCGTTCTCCGAGCTCGACGTTCCATCGGATCTCTGGTTTGACCACGTCGCGGTCGGCGGTGGTCAGTCGTCGGCCGAGCCCGGCGTAGACCTGCCCGCGCATGGCGTGGAAGACGTCGTAGAGGCCGGTGAGATCGGGACAGTCCGGTTCGACCTCGGTGCCAAGCGTCTCCAGGGAGGCGACCGCGCGCTCGCAGATGGTGGCCACCTCGGCGTCGACGGGGGTGAAACCGCCGAGGTCGGGCGAGAAGGCCACGCGGGTGGGGGGTTGTGCGGTGCGGACCGCCTCGACGAACGAGGTCGTGGGTGCATCCAGGCTGAGCGGGTCCCGGATGTCGCGACCGACCATCGCGTCGAGCAACAGGGCCGTGTCGGCGACGGTGCGGCCCATCGGCCCCTCCACGCCAGCGTCGTCGAACACGTCGCCGTCGGGGCCGCGCGCGACCCGGCCTGGCGAGGGACGCAGGCCGACGACCCCGCACATCGCCGCGGGCGTGCGCAGCGAGCCGCCCAGGTCGGAGCCCTGTGCCAGCCAGACCTCGCCGGTCGCGAGCGCGGCCGCCGCTCCGCCCGAGGAGCCACCGACCCCCCGTGAGGTGTCCCAAGGGTTGCGGGTCACCCCGAACACCTCGTTGAAGGTGCTGGCACCCGCGCCGAACTCGGGCGTGTTGGACTTGGCGACCACGACCGCTCCGTTGGCCTCGAGCCGTTCGACCGCCAGGCCGGAATGGGCCGGCACGGCGTCGGCGTACAGCATCGAGCCCTGGGTGGTGCGCACGCCGGCCACCGGGGTCAGGTCCTTGATCGCGATCGGCAGCCCGGCCAGCCAGCCCGGGCCCGTGTCGGCGGGTAGGCGCCGAAGTGTTTCGCGGGCACGCGCCTCACACCGGGTCGGCAGCGCGTTGACTGCCGGTTCGACGGCAGCGATGCGCGCGAGGCTGGCGTCGAGCATCTCGGCCGGGCTGACCGTGCCGGCCCGCAGTTCAGCGACGGCCTGGGTGGCCGTGAGTCGGAACAGTTCGTGGTCCATGGTCGGTCCCTCGGTGGGTGGGCACGGTCAGGGGATCTCGACCAGGATGCGGCCCAGGGGACCGGCCTGGACCGCGTCGTGTGCCTCGGCGATGTGCTCGAGCGGTAACAGGCGGGCCGGCAGGGCACGCAACTCGCCGGCCCAGAGCGCAGCGTTGACGGCCCGGGCGGCCTCGTCCAGGACCGCGGCCGGCAGCGTGTAGAGCAGCACGAAGCGCACGAGCAGGTTGCGTTCCATGGCGGCCATGTGCGGCAGGGTGGCGACCCCTCGGGGCTCGGTGGCGTAGGAGGTCACCAGCGCCTGCTGGTCGAGCACGGGCAGGTAGGTCGGGAAGTTGGTCGTCGGAGCGACGTCGACGACGTGCTGGATCCCGTCAGGTGCGGCCGCCCGCAACTCGGCGGGAAACGTGGCCTCGCGGTAGTTCGTCACCACGTCCGCGCCCGCGGCCGCTGCGAGCTCGGCCTTGCCAGGCGAGCTGACCGTTGCGATCACGCGGGCGCCGGCCAGTCGCGCGAGTTGCACGGCGGCGTTTCCGACCGCGCCCGCACCGCCGGTCACCAGCACCGAGGCACCGGCCGGGTCGCGGTCGGCGTGCAGACACCGGTGCGCGGTCACGTACGGGATCCCGAGTGCGGCACCCTCGGCGAACGACACGTCGTCAGGCAGCGGCAGTGCCCGCTCGGCAGGCACGCACACGTAGCCGGCGGCGGTGCCCTGCGGACGCCCGGCCGCTGCAAGGTGGACCCAGACGCGCTCGCCGACCCGCCCCGCGTCGACGTCGCGGCCGACCCCGTCGATCACGCCGGCGCCGTCCTGTCCGGGAATCTGGTAGGGCCAGACCAGGCCGTCGCCACCGTCGACCTCGAGCCGGCTCCCGGGCGCGCGTGCCTTCCAGTCGGTCGGGTTGATCCCGGACACCCGGACGCGCACGCGGACCTCGCCCGCCTCCGGGGTCGGGTCGGGCAGGGTCACCACGCGCAGGACCTCCTCGGCCGCGCCCGTGCGTTCGTAGATCGCGGCCAACATGGCGGTTCCTCGTGCGCCGACGGCGACGTGGGGCGGCGTCCGATGCCGGTGCCGCCCCACGGGTCGGGGTCGCTGGTCAGTAGGGCAGGAACATCAGCCCGAGGAAGATGAACGGGAACGCGACGATCATCAGACCCAGCGTGTAGCCGATGATGTCACGTGCTCGCAGGCCCATGATGCCCAGCAGCGGGATCGCCCAGAACGGCTGGAGCATGTTGGTCCACATGTCGCCGGCTCCGTAGGCGATGATCGCCTTGCCGATCGGCACGTCGAGGTCGATCGCCGTGCGGCTGATCACCTCGCCGATCACCGCCCACTCCCCGCCGCCGGACGGCACGAAGATGTTCATGATGGACCCGGTGATCCAGGCCACGACCGGGAAGGTCTCGGGCGTGGAGATGGCCAGCAGGCCGCCGGCCATCACCGTGGCCAGACCGGACGCGCCGATCATGCCGGCGATGCCGCCGTAGAAGGGGAACTGCAGGATGATGCCCGATGCACCCGAGACCGCCTCCTGGATCGCCCGGATGTAGCGCATCGGTGTGCCGTGCAGTGCCAGGCCCAGCGACAGGAACGCGAAGTTGAAGATGTCGAGGTTGAGGTCGAAACCGCGGGTCCAGAACCAGTAGACGACGTAGATGAGACCAGGGACCCACACGACCGCCGCGACGATCCGGCTGTTCTCGACCCGGTCGGCCGGGGTGCGTTCGGCGATCTCGGTCTCTGGGTCGGCCGCCAGCGCCGTGCCGCCGCCGCCCACCGGTGCCGGCACCTGACCGCCGCCTCCGGTGCCGGGCCCCCCACCAGCGTCGGGGACGTCGTCGAGCTTGTCCGGGGCGTAGCCCGCAAGGCCGATCGATTCGTCGTCGCGCGGCGTCATGGCCCACATGGTGAACGGCACCACGAAGAACACCAGGATCGCGCTGAGGATCAGCGCATACGGCGTGAACGCGGTCTGGGTGATGGGGACGATGCCGATCAGGTCCTCGAGGAAGTGGCCCTCGGTCGCCGAGAGCAGCCCGGCCGAGGTCGACGGTCCGATGTGCCACACCATCTGGCCGGTGTAGGCCGCCGCTCCGAGCAGCGGGTAGTGGACGGTGACGCCGCGCTTGTGGGCCTCACGTGCCAGCGTGAGCGCGAACAGCGAGGCCACGATGAGCCCGAGGCCCCAGTGGAACCAGGTGAAGATCGTCGAGACCAGTGCGGTGGTGAAGACCGCGCTGCGCCCCGAGTTGGGTACCCGTGCCAGCCGCTTGATGCCGCCCGCGAGGCCGGGCGCCGTCGCCAAGGCGTAGCCGGTGAGCAGGATCAGGACCATCTGCATGGCGAAGGTCAGCAGGCTCCAGAATCCGCCGTACCAGTGGATGAGCATGTCGAGCGGCGTGCTCTCGGTCAGCACGAGTCCCAGCAGGAACACGATGACCGACAGCGCGAGTGCGAAGATCATCGGGTCGGGCATCCAGCGTCCCGTGAACGTGGACAGGCCACGACCCATCGATTGGAATTGTCTCATCTGTGTTGCTCCCTTCCACAGCGTGCGTGTCGGGTCGTCCGCGTCGGGCCTTTCGGCTCTGCGCTCCTCCCGGTGGACGTCCCGGTGTGGCGTGGTGCTCCGGCTGCGGGCGCTTGGACCCGCCGCCGGTCCCGCGCGTCAGTACATGACCACCCCCGCTGTCACGTTGACGTCGGTGCCGGTGATCCCGGCCGCCGAGTCACCGGCCAGGAACAGCACGGTCTCGGCGACGTCGTCGGGTGCGACGAACCGCCGCAGTGGCGCCATCCCCGCCAACTCCTCGCGGACGGCCTCCTCGGCGATCCCGCGCGCCTGCGCCTGGCCGGTCACGACCCAGTCGAGGCGCTCGCCGGCGACGAATCCGGGCGAGACGAGGTTGGCCCGGATGCCCTTCGGCCCGAGTTCGGTCGCGTACGCGCGGACCAGACCGATCAGGGCGGCCTTGCTGGCCACGTAGGGGGCGCGGTCGACGAGGGGACGCTTGCCGGTCAGCGACCCGATCACCACGACGCTGCCGGTGGTGCCGGCGGCGACCATGTGGCGTGTCGCCGCTCGAAGGGTCAGCCAGGTCCCGCGCACGTTGACGTCGAAGGTGGCGTCCCAGTCGTCGACCTCGATCTCCCACAGCGGCGCGATCGGGCCGCCGACCCCCGAGTTGGCGACAACGACGTCGAGAGCACCGAACCGCTCCAGCGTGTGGGCGACGGCCGCGTCGGCCCCGGCGGGGTCGATCAGGTCGAGGCGGCAGGGTGCGGCGCGCCCACCCGCGGCCTCGATCTCCTCGACCGTGCCAGCGAGCGCATCCAGGTCGCGCGAGGTGACCCCGACGTCGGCACCGGCTGCGGCCAGGCGGACCGCGATGCGGCGGCCGATGCCCCGGGCCGCGCCCGTCACGAGTGCCACGCGACCGGCCAGCGGGCGTGCTGGATCGGTCACGACGCCTGCCTCCGTGCGTAGCGTTCGAGGCGCACCGTCGCGGTCCTGGCGTGCGCGTCCATTCCTTCGGCCAGGGACTCGACTTCGCAGTGCTCGGCCATCAGCATCGAACCGGGCCGGTCCATCCGCTGGTAGGTGACGGTCTTGAGGAACTTGCCCACCCACAGCCCGCCGGTGAACCTCGCGGCCCGCTTGGTGGGCAGGATGTGGTTGGGGCCGCTGACCTTGTCGCCGTAGGCGACGGTGGCCTCCTCGCCCACGAACAGCGAGCCGTAGTGGGTGAGGCGCTCGATGAAGCGCTCCGGTTCGCGCACCAGGACCTCGACGTGCTCGATCGCGTAGTCGTCGCAGACGGCGACCATCTCGTCCTCGTCGGCGACCAGGATCACCTCGCCGCCGTTCTCCCAGCACTGCCGCGCGACCTCCTCGGTCGACACCGCCGAGAGGTGCTCGTCCATCTGCCCGATGACGGCCATGGCGAGCTGGCGGGAGGTCGTGATCAGGATCGCGCGCGAGAACGGGTCGTGTTCGGCCTGCCCGACCAGGTCACAGGCGACGATGAACGGGTCGGCGGTGTCGTCGGCGATGATGCCGATCTCCGTGGGGCCGGCGAGCAGGTCGATGCCGACCTGGCCGAACAGTTGCCGCTTGGCCTCGACGACGTAGCGGTTGCCGGGACCGACCAGCATGTCCACCGGCGCGACGCCGGGCAGCGCGCCGTAGGCGAGCGCCGCCAGCGCCTGGACGCCGCCGACGGCGTGGATCGTGTCGGCGCCGGCACGGTGGGCCGAGTAGAGCAGGCCGGGGTGGATCCGACCCGCGCGTGGTGGTGTGGCGACGTGGACCTCCTTCACGCCGGCGACCTTGGCCGGGATGATGCTCATGTACGACGACGCGATCAGGCTGTAGCGCCCACCCGGGACGTAGGCGCCGACCCGGTCGACCGGAATGTGGCGGTGGCCGAGGACCACGCCGGGCTCGGTCTCGAGTTCGAGGTTGGCCAGCGTGCCGAGTTGAGCCTCGGCGAAGCGCCTGACCTGGTCGTGGGCGAAGTCGATCGCGCGCCGGAGGTCGTCGGGGACCTCGTCGATGGCGCGCTCGATCGTCTCCTCGGCGACCCGGAAGTCGTCGGGTGCGTAGTCGTCGAGACGCTGGGAGTAGGTCCGGACCGCGTCGATCCCGCCGTCGCGGATGTCGCGCAGCATCCCGGTGACCGTGTCGGTCACGGCGCTCAGGTCGGCCGCGTCGGCCGCGCCGGCTCGCTTGAGGTGCTCCATACCCGTCCCTTTCGTGTCGGAGGGCTCATGCACGGACCGGGGCGTGCGCGGTCGAGTGCCGGACGACGATCTCGCTCGGGAGACGGTGGTGAACGGGTGGGCGTGTCGGGGCAGCGATCCGGGCGAGCAGCAGTTCGACGGCGATCCGGACCATCTCGGGAATCGGCTGTCGGGCCGTGGTGAGCTGGAACGCCTCCCATGACGCCATCTCGGTGTCGTCGTAACCGACGACCCAGAGGTCATCCGGCACGGCGATCCCGGCCGCCCGCGCGGCATCGAGCGCGCCGAAGCCGCTGAGGTCGTTTACCGCGAACACGGCCGTGGGCGGCTCGATTCCGGCATCGAGCATCCGCTCGAGCGCCGCGCGTCCGCCCTCGTGGGAGAACCCGCCGTCGAGGACGTGCCGCTCGTCGAGGTGGAGCCCGAGGTCCGCGGCTTCGTCCGTGAACCCGGTGCTGCGGGCCGCGGCGGTGCTGGCGTCCGCCGAGGCGGTGATCATGCCGACGCGCTTGTGGCCGTGGTCGGCGAAGTAGCGGGCGATGCGACGCGCCGTGTCCTCGTTGGCGCTGTCGACCTGGTCGCAGGGTTGGCCCTCGACGACCCGGTTGACGAGCACGATGGGTGCTCGACGATCGATCGCGTGCTGCAGCGCAGGAGACGAGGCCGTCGCGGTCGTGAACACCAGCCCGTCGATGCGCCGCTGGTCGATCGCCTCGATGGCGGCACGCTCGCCGGGCCCGGTCGTGGCGTCCCACAGGATCAGGCGCAAGCCGTGGGGCTCGAGTTCGGCCCCGAGCGCGTCGAGCACCTGTGGGTAGAACGGGTTCGTGACGCGGCCGACGACCACCCCGACGGTCCCGGTGCGTCGCGTTCGCATCGAGATCGCGGCCGCGTTGGGCTGATAGCCCGTCTGTTCGACGACGGCGAGCACCCGGGAGCGGGTCTCGGGCGCGATGCCGGCGCTGCCGTGCAGGACCCGGGACACGGTCGCCTGCGACACCCCGGCCAGCCGGGCAACATCCCGACTCGTGATCGCGCCGGCCATCGGATCGCTCCCGGTCCGACCCGATCGGGACCCGCAACCTCAGGCGACACCGACCGGGGCACCTGCGCCGTGCGAGGCGCGCAGGAGAGATGAATACGTATCCATACACCCACGCCGGTGGCATCCGGTCAACCGCCGCCGACCTGCGACCCCGGAAAACGGACACCGCCGTCCGCTGCTCGCGCGCAACCGGCCGTCACGACGAGGACGAGGGCGGGCGAGCCACGCCGGGCCTGCGCGACGAAGGACGGAGGGTTCGGCGGGCTCGGTCCGCGTGCGCTCCTAGCATGGGTGTTGTCCTCTGTCCAGCCCGGCGATACCGTCTTCTGGTCGGGTGTCAAGCAACGGGGCCTGGCGACGCCGCCGCACGTGACGACGTTGAACAGGCCTCGAGATGCTGCTTCCCCCCTCAGGATCGCCGTCTTCCTCCCCACCCGACACGGATGTCGAGGTGCTGGCTCCCACGGGCTGCGTCGTGTGTGGCGAGGACGCCGTCAAAGGCACCGTGTGTTCCCGGGACTGCGCGGTCGAGGCCGAGCGACAGGTCGCCGGCAACATCGCCGAACTGCGCCAACTCGGCTCCGACCGCGACGGCCGTGCGCGCCGACGCGTGCTGACCGCACGCAATGGCCGGCTCACCGACGCGATGCTGTCGTGGCGCCCAGAGGACGGAGGGGCGTAGCTTGCGATCCGGGTGCCCGGATGGCCCGTCCCCCCGGGTCGGCCGAGGCGTAGGCTCGTGACGAACCCGCCAGCTTCGCGAGAGGAAACGCCATGCGCGTGCAGGATCTGACCGACGCCGACATCGAGACCGTGGGCGGCGCCGCCGCGACCTCCCCGACCGCCGACGTCAAGGACGGCGACGCGACCGACGTCAAGGACGGTGACGCGGCCGACAGCGATGGCGCGGACGCCGACGGCACCGACGGCGACGCGACGGACACGGCCGACGGCGACGCGACGGATGGGGCAGACGCCGACGGCACCGACGCCTGACATGACCTCGGCCCTCACCCGGCTGGTCGGGGAGCCGGGACCGTTCCTGGACGCGGTGTTCGGGCAGGTCCCGCTCCACGTCCCGGCCGGCGCGCCCGACGCGTTCGACGACGTGCTCAGCCTGGACCACGTGGACGACATCGTCGCCACCTCCGGGCTGCGCGCACCGTCGTTCCGCCTGGTCAAGGACGGTGCGACGCTGTCGAGGTCGGCGGTCACCCGGCGCGTCCGCATCGGGTCGCGTCCGGTCGACGACCTCGTCGACGTGGCCGCGGTCCATGCGGCGTTCGCCGATGGGGCCAGCATCGTCCTGCAGGGACTGCACCGCTCGTGGCGTCCGGTCGCCGAGTTGTGCCGGGCGCTCGAGGTCGAGTTGACCCATCCGGTGCAGGCGAACGCCTACCTGACGCCGCCGGTCGCACAGGGCCTGCACCTGCACGCCGACCCGCACGACGTGTTCGCGGTCCAGACGCACGGCATCAAGCGCTGGGTGGTCCATCCTCCTGGCGAGGAAGAGCCCTGGGACCTCGAACTCAAGCCGGGTGACGTGCTCTACCTGCCCGCCGGGACCCGCCACGCGGCCCAGACCGTCGAGTTGCCGTCGCTGCACCTCACCATCGGGGTACGCACGACCCGCTGGTCGCACCTTGTGCGCCGGGCCTTCGACGCGGTGCTCGCCGAGGCCGACGCCGACCTGGACGCGACCGTGCCGGCGGGCTGGGCCGACGCCCCGGACGCCCACCGTGACGCGCTCGCACGCCACCTCGAGGCGGTGGCCTCGGCACTCCGCGTCGCCGACCCCGCCCGTGCCCTGTCCGGCGCGGCGCAGGGGTTCTGGTCCGACCGGGTCCCCGACCGCAGTGGCGGGCTCAGCGACCTGCTGGCCCTCGACACGGTCGACGACGCGACCGAACTGCGGCGGCGCCCGCACCTCGGGGTCTGGCTCGAGCGGGACGGCGACCACGTCGAGGTGGTCCTCCCCGACCGGCGATTGCGGCTGCCGGCCCCGGTCGGGCCGGCCATCGAGTGGATCCTCGCGGCGGACCGGTTCCGCCCGGCCGATCTCGACGACCACCTCGACGAACCGAGCCGACTCGTGTTGTGCCGGCGCCTGCTACGTGAGGGCCTGCTGACGGGGTATCGGGGCGGCGGCCGCGCGTGACCGGCTGGTGTGCGCAGGAGTCGCGCGCCCGAGGTGAATCACCGCTGGGGACGGCATCACGGGCGCGGCGCTGGATCCTGCTCGAACAGCCCGGGGCCTGGGGCCGTGACGCCCTGCGCGAGTCCGACCTGCCGCCGGCGGTCGCCGAGCGACTGCTGGCCTGGTCCCGCGACCTGCCGGCGCGGGTCCTGCTGTTGCGGCGCCCGGCAGGGGGACGACCGATCGGCACCGAGCGGGCGTTGTACGCCGGGGTCAGCGGCCCGGGGGAGCGGTGGCTGGAGTGGCTGCCGCTCGAGCATGTCGACGACCTGCTCGACCTCGACCTGACACCGCTGCGGGACGGCCGCACCCTCGGCGGCCTGCGGGTGCTCGATCCGCTCTACCTCGTCTGTACCAACGGCAAGCACGACCCGTGCTGTGCGCGGGACGGCCTGCCCATCGCACGCGACCTGGTCGACGTGGTGCCCGACCGGGTGTGGGAATCCTCGCACGTCGGCGGCGACCGCTTCGCGGGCAACCTGGTGTGTCTGCCCGACGGGCTGTTCTACGGCCACCTCGACGTCGGCTCGGCCCGGGCCGCCGTGGCCGCGAACGAGGGCGGACGCATCGACCTCGAACACTTCCGGGGACGCTCGTGCCACCCGTTCGCCGTCCAGGCGGCGGAGGGCCTGCTCCGTCGACGACTCGCCATCCAGGGCACGGATGCGCTCGCGTTGGTGGACGTGGAACGCCGAGGGGATCGGCACCTGGTCCGGTTCGTCCACCGCGACGGCCGCACGCTCGTGGCCGAGATCGCGACCGGCCGAGCCGGGACCCAGCAGCCGTTGACGTGTTCGGGGCCGCCCGCGTCCGCCCCGAGCTACGACCTGGTCGGGGTGCGCGAGGAGTGACCGATTGGCTGGCATGCGAACGTGTGTTCGGTATGCTCGCCGCATGAACGATCTCGTCTGGCAGGGCTCGTTGCTCGGTGAGCAGGCCCCGGCCGTCGATCCGGCGCTTGACGGCCTGCGCCGACACGAACTGCAGCACGGAGCCTGGATCGACCACCTGCCCGGGTGGCTTCTCGGTGCCGACGAGGTGTTCGCCACCGCACTGGACCGCCTGCCCTGGGGGCAGCGGACCGAGCGCCTCCACGGACAGGAGTTGCTCCAGCCGCGCCTGACCGCATCGATACCGGTCGACGCCGTTCCGGCGGGGCTCGGGATCCTGGCCGAGATCGGTGCCGTCCTCGACGACCGGTACGGACGCCACTTCGAGCGCATCGGCGCCAACCTCTATCGCAACGGCCGTGACTCGGTCGCCTGGCACGGTGACCGGGTGGCCCGCGACCTGCCGCAGGCCCTGATCGCGATCGTCTCGGTCGGTGCACCGCGCACCTTCCGGCTGCGGCCACGCGACGGCGGCGCCAGCCTCGGGTTCTCCCTCGGCGGCGGTGACCTGCTGGTGATGGGCGGCAGCTGTCAGCGGACCTGGCAGCACACCGTTCCGAAGGTGGCGTCGGTGGGCCCGCGGATCAGCCTCACCTACCGTCACTCCTACCCGTAGCGATGGGTGGGGCAGTGGATGATCTCGTACGGCTCAGGAAACGGTACGCGGCGAACCATCTCGACTCGCCGCAGTGGTCGAAGGTGACCGCAGCCGATGTCCGGTGCGACGTGCTCGCGGCCGGCGTGGGGCCACCGCTCGTCCTGGTGCACGGCGGCATGGCGCACTGCACGCAGTGGGTCCCGCTCATGGCCCGGCTCACGGACCACTTCCGGTGTTACGCCGTCGAGCGGCCGAGCAACGGGGCGTCCGACGCACTCGACCACGAACCGATCGTCGATCGGTTGGCGCACGTGAGCCGCGTGATCGGCGACCTGCTCGATGGCATCGGGGTGACGCGGGCGCCGATCATCGGCAACTCGCTCGGCGGGTTGTACGCGCTGGGCTTCGCCACCCGACACCCGGAACGGGTGGGACACCTGATCCTGGCCGGCGCCCCCGCGAGCCACGACCACCCCGTGCCGCTTCCGGTCCGGCTGATCGCCGGCCGCATCACCGGGCGCCTGCTGAAACCGGCGTTGTCGCGCATGGGCCCGAAGGGAACCCGCCGGGGTGAGGCACAACTGCTCGTGGCGAACGCTCAGCGGCTGACGGATGACTACCTCGAGGTTGGCGCGGCCACCACGCGACGCAACGCCGAGGCGTGGCCGAGTTACATGCGCTGGGCCGTGCAGGGGCGGGCGATCCACCCGGACATGCCGGCCTCGGACTGGGCTGCCGATGCCGCCCGCCTGGGCGTCCCCCTCAGCTACCTGTGGGGGAGCGGGGACCGGTTCGTGCCGGTCGAGCGTGGCCGTCACCTCGCGCACGCCATCGGTGCCGACTTCGTCGAGATCGCGGACGCCGGCCACCTCGTCTGGCTCGACCAACCCGACCGGTGCGCCGAAGCGGTGCGCGCCATCCTCGGAGGATCCGCAGCCGATCAGGAAGCTGGGAGCGACCGACCACCGCCACTCAGCCCGGCTTGACGGCCTCGAGGCTGAACATCAGCGGCAGCCGCTCGCGGCCGTCGGGCAGTGCCCAGCGACCGTCGCTGGTCTGGACCATCCAGTCGAGGAACTGCCACTCGAGTTCGGTGTGCTCCTCCAGACGTGTCAGGGTCAGGCCCGCGTCGAGCACGGCCTGCACGGTCTCTGCCAGCCCATGGGCCCACTCGCGCGTGACCGGCGAGGCGATCCTGCCGTCGCCGTCGGTGTAGGACACCTCGGTGACCCACTCGTTGGGCTGCGGGGTCTCGAAGTAGGGATAGGTGACCACCAGCAGGTCGTCGTCGCGTTCCTCGTCGAGCGCGCCGAGGATCGGGTGGCCCTCGCGCAGGAACAACCGACCGCCGGGCGCCAGCAGCCCGGCCATGATCCGTGCCCAGCGCGCCACCGACGGCAGCCAGTTGAGGGCGCCCACGCCGGTGTAGACCAGGTCGAAGGTCTCGGGCAGGGCCTCGGGGATGTCGTCGACCGCGGCCTCGACGTAGCGCACCGGTGGACCGGCCCGCTCGGCCAGGTCGCGGGCGACCTCGAGCGCCGAGGGCGAGAAGTCGACGCCGGTGACTTCGCCGCCGAGTCGCGCCAGCGACAGCGTGTCGGTGCCGATGTGGCACTGCGGATGGACCACGCGCAGACCGGTGAGGTCGCCCAGGTGCGGCGCGTCGTGGGCGACGAAGCCCGACAGGTGGCGCGGGTCCGCGAGGTAGCGGTCGAGGCCGTAGTCCCGGCTCGCCGCGTGGATGGGGACCCGCGACTCCCAGTTGGCGAGGTTGATCAGCGCGTGCTCGTCCATGGCGGTCCCGTCCGGTGGCCAGCCTGCCGACGCTAGTCGCTGCGAACCCGTGGTGGTCCGGCCGTCGTTCGGCTCGATCGCGCGCACCGCGGTTTGGGACTCCTTGCCCTGTGCGGCGGCGCCGACCGGCGGCAGGCTGGCGGTCGACGGCCATGCACGCTGGAGGACGCAGGTGGACGACGTGGTCACGGGCGTACGCAGCCCGTTCGAACTCGACGTGCAACCGATCGCCCGGTTCCTCAACGCCGAACTGCGCGACCATCCCGTCTACGACGGCATCGAACTGCAATGGTTCGACGACGCCTGGCACGGCACGGGCATGCTCGCTTTTCTCTCGCGTCGTGCTGATCGGCGCGTCGACTACTACGCCGCCCCGTCCCTCGTCCTCGATCGGGCGACCTACCAGATCGGTGGCGGAACCGGCGCCTGGGTCACGACCGACTTCGAGGCAGCGCGGCTGGAGGTGGACGACCGCGGGGTCGTCGCCGACGTCCGCTTCACCGACGTGGACGGCCGCAGGATCGAGGTCACCGTCGACGACCGTGGCCGCCGGCCCCGCCGCGCCAGCGACCTCCTGGCGCCCGTGGGCAGCGGTATCGACGAACCGGCCTCGCTCCTGCTGGTCTATCTGCACGGGTTCGATCTCCTGCGTCGCAGCCGCCGGTCACCGCGGATCGCCATCGACGGCGTTCCTGCCGACACCGGCGTGCTGCCCGGTGGCGTCCTCCACCGCCGTCACCTGATCAAGGCGGCGGCGCCGCTGACCGTGGTCACCCTCTGCCCCACGCGACGGGACGAACCCCTGCCGGTGATCCTCGACGCGGACCGGGTGTCGGACGACGACGCGATCGCCGGGCTCGCGGTCGATCGCGGCGACGTGGCGGCACGACTGGTGCTCGACCCGGCCCTGCCCGACCTCCCCGCGCTGCCCGACGAGGTGCAACTTCACGGGATCTGGCGTCTGGACGTCGACGGCGCGCCCGTCACCGGCGGCACCTGGCACGCCCGCCGTCATGGCGACCGCGTCGACCTCGGCCTCGACGTCACGCGGCCCTGGCAGCCGCCCCCCGGCCGGCCCCTGCTGATGCGCATCGTCACGCGCGTGATGCCGCTGTTCCGGACCTGGCCGACCACCTACCGCTGGACCGGCGAGGTCGACCTGACGGTCCCCGAAGGCCGGATCACCTCGTCGTGGCAGCGAACGACGGCCGAACGGGGCGAGTCCTACCGCCGCGCGACGGGCGCCGCGCGGCGCTAGGCTCCCTTGTTAGTGATCGTTCACTTGGAGAGGGAGACGGTTCGCGTGAGCACCGACGAACGTGCGCGGGTCGAGGGTCAGATCGAGGCGCTGTTCGCCTCGCACCCCCCGGCCGACACGCCACACCCGGAGTTCTGGGGCGCCCAGTTCGACCACGGCCTGGCCTGGGTCCAGTTCCCCGAGGGGTTCGGAGGGCTCGGTGTCAGTCCGCGCTGGCAGGCCGATATCAACCGGCGCATCGAGGAGGCGGGCGGCTCGATCCGAAACCGCTTCAACAACGTGCTCGGTGTCGGGATGGGCGCCGGCACGCTGATCGCCCATGGCAGCGAGGAACTGCAGCGCCGCTTCCTGCGCCCGATGTTCACGTGCGAGGAGATCTGGTGCCAGCTCTTCTCCGAACCTGGCGCCGGGTCCGACCTCGCGGCGCTGTCGACCACGGCCGTCCGTGAGGGCGACACGTGGATCGTCAACGGACAGAAGGTCTGGAACACCCTCGCGCACCTGGCCAAGTGGGGTCTGCTGGTCACCCGGACCGACCCCGACGTCCCGAAGCACGCCGGCCTGACCTATTTCGTGGTCGACATGGAGGCCGACGGCGTCGACGTCCGGCCGCTGTACCAGATCACCGGTGAGGCCGAGTTCAACGAGGTCTACTTCGACGACGTCCACATCCCCGACTCGATGCGGCTCGGTGAGGTCGGCGAGGGCTGGGCGGTGTCGATGACCACGCTGATGAACGAGCGCGTCGCCATCGGTGGCCACGTCGCGCCTCGTGGCAGTGGCGCCATCAGCCACGCCGTCAACGCGTGGGAGCAGACGGACAAGGACGACGCCGTCGCCCGCGACCAGTTGCTGGCGTACTGGGTCGAGGCCGAGGCCATGCGCCTGACCGCGATCCGGGCCGGCGAGGCGGCCAAGCGCGGCACCCCGGGGCCGGAGGGATCGACCGCCAAGCTGCATTGGGCCGACCTCAACAAGTCCATCACGTCGTTCGCGATCGACCTGATGGGCGCCGAGGGCATGACCTACCCGCAGGGCTACGACTTCTCGCGTCCGGACCTGACCGCCAACCGCACCGAGGACCCGCACAAGGCGTTCCTGAGGGCGCGGGCGAACTCGATCGAGGGTGGCACCAGCGAGATCATGAAGAACATCCTGGGAGAACGCGTGCTCGGCCTGCCCGGCGAACCGCGCGTCGACAAGAACGTCGCCTGGCGCGACGTGCCGCGCAGCTAGAGGGGCCGACGATGACCACCATGACCATCTCGTTCGCCGAGACCGACGAACAGCAGCAGTTGCGGTCGATGCTGCGCGACTTCCTCGCCGCCCGCGGCACGTCCGAACGGGTCCGCGAGGTGATGGCCTCCGACACCGGCGTCGACGACGCCGCGTGGAAGGAACTCGGCGAGTACGGCCTGCTCGGGCTGACGATCCCCGAGGAGTACGGCGGCGCCGGCTCGACCTTCGTCGAACTCGCGCTCGTTCTCGAGGAGGCCGGCAAGCGGCTCCTGCCGGTGCCGTTGCTGTCGTCGGCCGTGCTCGGCACGGCCGCGCTTCAACTCGCGGCGACCGACGAACAGAAGCAGCAGTGGCTGCCGCAGGTCGCCACCGGCGGGCTGCGCCTCGCGCTCGCCCACCTCGACCAACGCGGGCGGATGACCTCGGATCCGGGGGTCACGGCCCGGCGTGACGGTGACGGCTGGGTGCTCGAGGGCGTCGCCGGCTACGTGGTCGACGGCCGCACCGCCGACCTCGTGGTCACCGCCGCGACCACCGACGACGG
>JAGXST010000209.1 GCA_018335555.1 Actinomycetota bacterium
GGTCGGCTGGACCCGCGCCTCGAGGCGCGGCTTGCCGGCTCCGATCCCGCCGGTGGGCCGCGCCTGGGTGGGTCGTTCGCTCGTTTCGGGCTCGCGCACGGGTGCCTCGGGAGGGGTGGGGTGGTCGGTCATGTTCGAGACCTCGGGGTCAACGTCGGTTGCCCCAACGGGCCGTCACGAAGCGGGCCGCGAGGGTGAGGACCAGCACGATCAGCATCAGCAGCAGCGCGCCCGCCCAGGCGCGCTGCTGGCCCGCGGGGAAGGGCTGTCGGGCACCGCGGTAGATCAGCAGCGTGAGCGAGGCGATCGGGGTGCCCTGCAACTGGCTGACGACCTGCAGCGAGCCCAGTGCGGTCAGCAGCAGGACCGCGGTCTCGCCGGCGGCCCGGGCGACGGCCAGCATGGCGCCGGTCACCAGGCCGGGGGCGGCGCTTGGCAGCACGACCCGCATGATCGTCTGCCACTTGCGCGCCCCCAGACCGATCGATGCGGCCCGCTGGTCCTCGGGGACCAGTTTGAGCATCTCCTCGCTGGAGCGCACGATGATCGGCAGCATCAGCACCGCGAGCCCGGCGGCGCCGACGATGGCCCCGAAGCCGAACGCACCGCGGACGAGCAGGGCGTAGATGAACAGGCCGACGAAGACGCTCGGGACCCCGGTCATCACGTCGGTGAAGAACCGGATGATCCGGGGCAACCAGCCGCGTCCGTACTCGGTCAGGTAGATCGCCGCCAGGATGCCGACCGGGACCGAGACCAGGGTGGCGAAGCCGACCATGTAGGCGGACCCGATGATGCCGTGGACGTACCCACCGCCATCCCGGCGGGCGCCCGGCTGGATCTGGGTCAGGAACTCCCAGTCGAGCGCGGGCAGGCCCCGGCGCGTCACCTCGGCCAGGATGAGGGCCAGCGGCACGATCGCCACGACCATGCCGAGCGACAGCAGGATCCGGGCGAGCGAGGAGCGGCCGCGGCGCCTGCGGGTGTGCGCGTCGACCTCGCGCAGGCTGACGCGTGGCCGGTCGGTCTGGATCAGGGTGTCGCTCACAGCGCGGCGTCTCCTGCGACCCGCCCGATCCGCCACACGAGCAGCCGGGCGAGGACGTTGACGATGACGGTGATGACGAACAGGCCGACCCCGACGGCGATGAGCGCGTCGACGGTCTCGGGCGCGGCGTCCTGGAAGGTGCTGGCGATGTGGCCGGCCATCGACTGGCCGGAGAAGAACAGGCTGGCGCCCCAGCGCTGCTGGCCACCGATGAGCATCGCCACGGCGATGGTCTCGCCGAGCGCGCGTCCGAGGCCGAGCATGGTCGCGCCGACGATGCCCGGGAAGGAGCGCTTGACGATGACGCGGCGCATCACCTCCCAGTCGGTGGCGCCCATCCCGTACGCGGCCTGGATCTGGTCCTCGGGCGTCTGCGCCATGACCTCGCGGGCGATCGCGGTGATGATGGGCAGGATCATGATGGCCAGGACGTTGCCGGCGATGAAGTAGTTGACGTTGCGTGCCGGGCCCTCGAACAGCCATCCGATCAGCGGGACGTTGCCGAAGGTGCCGATCAACACCCGCGAGATCGGTTGGAGCACGACCGGGGAGAAGAACAACAGGCCCCACAGCCCGTAGACCACCGACGGGATCGCGGCGAGCAGTTCGACCGTGTAGGACAGGGCCTGGCGGAACCGTCTCGGGGCGATCCGGTTGATGTAGAGCGAGATGGCCAGGGCCAGGGGCAACGCGATGGCGATCGCGATCGCGGAACTGACC
Organism: Actinomycetota bacterium; assembly: GCA_018335555.1. Classification (GTDB taxonomy): domain Bacteria; phylum Actinomycetota; class Nitriliruptoria; order Nitriliruptorales; family Nitriliruptoraceae; genus Egicoccus. Next base: position 1,769 of record JAGXST010000209.1, read on the forward strand.
AGCGTGCCGTAGATGAACGCAAACGCGCCGTACACGCCGGTGAACTCACCACGGCTCGAACCGGCGTTCCACTCGCTGCTGGTGAAGAAGCTGACGAAGCCCTGGTATTCGAACACCGGCCACGCGTCGCGTGCGGTCGATCCGATCATCAGGCCGAGCACGAGCAGGACCGACACGCCCGCTGCCAGCGCGATCGCCCGGAACAGCGGATCGGCCCAGCGGCCGGAGCCGGTGGGCCGCAGGTCGGGGCGTCGGTCGGGGGATGTCGAGGTGATGCTCACCCAGGGCCTCCTGCGTGCTGCCTCGTGCGGTTCGATCGGCCCGGGGACGCCGCACGAGACGGCGTCCCCCGGGCCATGGGCGGGGGTCAGTTCTGCGCGTTGACCCGCTCGATGGCGGCGAGCACGTCGGGCTTGACGTCATCGGCCAGCGGGGCGTAGCCGAGTTCGAGGGCGAGGTCGTCGCCGTTCTCGACGGCCCACGTCCAGAAGTCGATGAGCAGCTCGGCCGTCTCGTCGTCGTAGCCGCACTCCCAGGCGAAGATCCAGTTGGTCCCGGCGATCGGGTAGCCGTCGCCGCCGACGCCGAGGATGTCGAACCGGAAGTCGTCGGGGATGTCGATGGCCGACAGCGCCGCCGAGGTGGCCTCGAGCGTGGGCCGGATCGCATTGCCGTCGCTGTTGATCACCGAGGCGGTCTGCAGGCCGAGTTCGAGCGCGTAGGCCTGGTTGATGTAGCCGATGCCGCCGTCGTTCTGGGTGATCCCGGCCGAGACGCCCTCGTTGCCCTCACCGCCGACGGTGCCAGACGGCCACTGCACCTCGGTGCCCTCACCGAGGGTCCAGGTGTCGGTGTCGGCGTCGAGGTACTTGGTGAACACCGAGGTGGTCCCGGAGCCGTCGGAGCGGTGGACCGGGATGAACTCCTTGTCGGGGAGGTCGAGTCCGGGGTTGAGCTCCGCGATCGCCGGGTCGTTCCACATCGTGATGCGGCGCTCGAAGATGTCGGCGATGAGGTCGCCGGTCAGGACCAGTTCGTCGATCTCGGGCTGGTCGTAGGCGATGGTGACCGCGCCGAACACGACCGGGATCTCGATGGGCGCGCAGCCGCGCTCGTCGGCGGCGAGGTCGAGGTCGTCCTCGGCGAGCACGCGCTCGGACGAGCCGAAGTCGACGGTCTGGGCCAGGAACTGCTCGATCCCACCGCCCGAGCCGATCGACTGGTAGTTGATGCTGGCGCCGGGGTTGACGTTGTCGGCGTACTCGAAGATCCACTCTTCGAACACCGGCGTCGGGAAGGTGGCGCCGGCGCCGTCGAGCGCACCGGACGGCCCGCCGGTCGCAGCCTCGTCGTCGGTGTCACCGTCAGCGGCGTCGCCGCTGGTGGTCGTGGCGCTTTCGTCGACCGCTTCGGCAGTCGGGTCGCCGGCGTCGCTGTCCCCGCCGCAGGCGGAGACCAACAGGGAGGCGGCCACGAGAACGGCGGCTCGCCGGGTGAACGTACGCATCGGGTGTCACTCCAGGGTGGGAGCGGGAAGGTCGGGACGTCGGCGACGCTACGAAGCCCGCCTTCCAGGGCCGTGACCCGCAGCCCAACGGAAGGTGAACGATCACGAGCGTGGGCCACGCAGGTGAACCCGCGGTTGCGGGCAGGCGACCAAGAGCTGACCATCGGACCCGTCGGGATCCGGTCAGCTCCGACGCGGTGGCGAGACCCGTCCCGGCCAGCCACGCGCGGGGGCCGGCGAGCAGCCGAGCCTGCGGTGGAGGAAGTCGGCGATCGCGTCGTGGATCTCGTCGGGGAACTCGAGCAACGCACCATGGGTGGCGTCGTGGACGACCCGCAGTTCGGCCTGCGGGATGGCCGCGAGCATCTGCTCGCCGACCTGTTGTGGGCACCAGGGGTCGGCCGAGCCGACCAGCACCTGGGTCGGAACGGTGATCTCGCGCAGCCATGGGCCGGCGTCGAAGTCGTGCATGCCCCGGGCGACCTCGATCGCGACCGCCGGGTCGCACGCGGCGAGGTGACGGAAGTAGTCGTCCATCTCCTCCGCCGGCGTGTACGGGCCGAGGGCACGGATGGCGCGCGCGACCGGCATCGCGATCGGCAGGCGGGGGGCGAGTGCGGCCATTCGTCGCAGCGGCCCCGGTACCAGGGGCGCGGCGTGGTAGAGCAGCGGGAACAGGCGGCTGCCGAGGTCGGTGCCGTAGAAGGTCTGCATCGGTGACGAGAAGGGTCCGGTGACCAGCACCAGCCCGTCGACGAGGTCCGGCCGGTGCCGCCAGAGCGCGAGCCCGACCTCGCAACCCATCGAGTGGCCGAGCGCCACCGTGCCGGTCATGCCCTCGGCATCGACGACGGCGGCGACGTCCCCGGCGAGACGCTCGATCGTGTAGTCCTCGGCGCGGGCGGGGCGCAGACGCCCCCCGCGGTCGGGTGGGCAGCCCGAGGCGCCGACCCCGCGGTAGTTGAGGACCACCACCGGGTGGCGTTCCGCGAGCGCCCCGGCGACACGTGCCCAGTGGTTGTCCGGGCACAGGTACCCGGCGCACAGCACGAGCGGCACGGCATCGTGTTCCTGCCCGAGGACCGTGTAGCGGACCGTCACCCCGTCCTCGCTGACGGCCTCGCGGTCCTTCTCCCACACGTGACCGCCGCGGTCACGGCCGGGCCTCGTACGTCCGAATCCGAGCACCGCACCCAGCGTTCGCTCGGTGTTCATCCGGCGTTCACCCTGACCTCGCACACTTCGTCGTGTCCACGACCGTAGTCCCCAGCCCCCACGGAGACCGTATGCGCGCCGCTGCCGGCCTCGACATGCCCCGGGTCCAGTTGATCACCGAGCCACGTAGCACGCCGACCGTGGCGCAACTGCCGCCGCAGCCCGTCATCCGCCTCGAGGACGTCGGTGTCCGCTACGGCACGGTGCCGGCCGTCTCGGGCGTGACCTTCGACGTCCGCCCGCGCGAGATCACCGCCCTGATCGGTCCGTCCGGCTGCGGCAAGTCGACGCTGCTGCGCGCGCTGAACCGCATGAACGACCTCATCGACGGCGCCACGGTGGAAGGCCGCGTGACCTACCGCGACCATGACCTCTACGCACCCGACGTCGACCCGGTCGAGGTGCGCCGTCGCATCGGCATGGTGTTCCAGAAGCCCAACCCCTTCCCGAAGTCGATCTACGACAACGTCGCATTCGGCCCACGCCTGGGCGGCCGCGTCGACGACCTCGACGACGTCGTCGAGCACGCCCTGCGGGCCGCTGCGCTGTGGGACGAGGTCAAGCACGACCTCGACGCCTCCGGCATGGCCCTCTCCGGCGGGCAGCAGCAGCGGCTGTGCATCGCCCGGGCGATCGCCACCTCGCCGGACGTGATCCTGATGGACGAACCGTGCTCCGCGCTGGACCCGATCGCGACCTTGAAGATCGAGGACCTGATGCGTGAGTTGCGCGAGCGGTACACGATCGTGATCGTGACCCACAACATGCAGGAGGCCGCCCGCGTGTCGGACTGGACGGCGTTCCTCTCGATCGACGTCGACGGGACGTCGGGGACCCACGGCGGCACGCTGGTGGAGTTCGACCGGACCGAGCAGATCTTCACCCAGGCCGCCGACGAACGCACGGAGGCCTACATCACGGGGCGGTTCGGTTGAGCACACCTCCCGAACCCGTCGCACGCCGGGACCTCCCCCCGATGAACGAGGTGCCGGCCCGTGCCAGGATGGCGTTCCAGGCGTGGCTCGACGACATCGACGACGAGTTCGTCGGTGCGGCGCTCCTGGTCGCCGAGGCCCTGCCGCGAACGGCCCGGGCGCTGCTGCTCGGCGAAGCCGCCGTGGTCGACGTGGTCCGGTCGATGGCGTCGGACGTCAACGAACGGTGCCGTTGGGTCGAAGAGCAGGGGTTCCTCCTGCTCGCCCGCGAGGCACCGGTGGCCGGTGACCTGCGGCGGCTGGTCGGGATCCTGCGGCTGGTCACGTCGGTCGAACGGTCGGCGGCCCTGTTGCGCCACGTCGGCGAGGCGGTGGAACGCGTGGACACCACGGCCCTACCGGCCGAGATCCGCGAGATCATCGAGGCCCTCGGGGCCAACGCCGGCGACGTCTTCCGGCAGGGGGTCGACGCCTGGCGCCGCAAGGACGGGCTGGCGGTCCACGAGGTCGACCACAGCGACGAGACCGTCGACCGCCTGCAGCAGCGGCTGCTCGTCCGGGCACGCGAGGTGGTCGAGGGGCCGGCGGAACTGCTGCTGCTCGGCCTGCTGGCCCGCTACTACGAGCGCATCGCCGACCATGGCGTCTCGTTCGCGCAGCACGCATCGTTCGCGGTGACCGGGGAGCGGATCGACGTGGGCCGGTGAGTGGCTGCGGTGCCGTGCGCTCAGCGGTCGAACGAGGACAGCTCGACGGTCCGCCCGGTGACGGTGAAGATCGCCTGCTCCGCGATGTCGACCCCGTGGTCTGCGAAGCGTTCCAGCAGCCGCGCGAGCTGGATCATGTGGGTCGCCCACTCGAGGTGATGTTCGTCCTGGGCGGCGAGTCGCACGAGACGGTGGAAGATGCCGAGGTTGAGCCGGTCGACGTCGTCGTCGAGCCGCGCACACGCCTTGGCGCCTTCGAGGTCGCGCTTCACGAACGCCTGCATGGCGGCCCTCGCCACCTCACGGGCCCGCTCGCCCATCTCCAGCAGCTGTTGTGTCAGGGCCTGGTCGGCCGGCAGCTCGCGGACCCGATCGACGGTCCGCGCCACCCCGGAGGCGTAGTCGCCCATCCGCTCGACGTGGAGGCTGACGTGGATCAGCGCGGTCACCAGCCGCAGGTCCCCGGCGACCGGGCCGTGCAGCGCCACGACGGCGAGCACGCCCTGCTGCGCCTGCTCGTAGGCGCGGTCGAGTTCGTCGTCGGCCGCGACGACCCGCCGGGCCGCTTCGAGGTCGGAGGTCGCCAACGCCTGCAATGCTTCACCCAGCATCAGGTCGGCGCGCTCGCCCATGCCGACGACGAGCGTCAGCAACTGGTCGAGCTGGGCCTGCAGGTCGTGCCGCACGTCGGACCCCCTTCACCACCCGCAGCGTAGACCCTGGACAAGGAACCACCACCGATGCCGAAGCTGTTGCTCGTCGAGGACGAGAAGGCGATCGCCGAAGGCCTGGCCATCTCCCTCGAGGCCGAGGGATTCCAGGTCGCCTGGGTCAAGGACGGCCTGGAGGCCCTGCCTGCCTGGGAACGCGTCCGCCCCGACCTGGTCGTACTCGACCTGATGCTGCCGGGCATGACGGGCACGGAGATCTGCCGGGCGATCCGTGCCCGCTCGGACGTGCCGATCATCATGCTCACCGCACGCGAGGCCGAGGTCGACCGTGTCGTCGGTCTCGAACTCGGCGCCGACGACTACGTGACCAAGCCGTTCTCCACCCGGGAGTTGGTCGCCAGGATCAAGGCCGTCCTGCGTCGCGCACCGCTCCACGACCTCGACGGTGACGAGGTCCCCGTCGAGGCCTCGGGCGTGCGCGTCGACCGTGCCCGTCACGAGGTCCGCGTCGAGGGTGCACCGGTCGACCTGCCGCCCAAGGAGTTCGAGCTGCTGGCCTACCTCGTCGAGCATGCCGGGCGGGTCCTGACGCGCGGGCAGTTGATCGACGAGGTGTGGGGTTCCGACTACGTCGGCGACACCAAGACCCTCGACGTCCACATCCGTCGCCTGCGCACCCGGGTCGAGCAGCAGCCCGACGCTCCCACCCGGATCCAGACGGTGCGCGGCGTCGGCTACCGGTTCGCCGACTCGTGAACCCGCGCACGCTGTTCGTCGCGTTGGGTTACGGCGCGCTCGCCTTCGCGGCGACCCGACTGTTGACGGCGGGCGCGGCCCTCGCGGTGGTGGTGGCGGGAGCGATCACGGCGTGGATCGTCGCGGAGGCGCTCGAGTCGCGCCGCCTCGGCCAACTCGCGGCGCGGGTCGGCACCTGGCTGGCCGAGGACGAACATCGACCCGTTCGGCTGTCCGGTGGCCAGGAATGGCGCCAGCTCGGTGTCGCGCTGAACACGCTCGGTGCCGAGTACCACCGCCTCGCGAACCGCATCGCCCGTGAGCGTCCGTGGCGACGGGAACTCGTCGACTCGCTCGTCCAGCCGGCGCTGCTGTTCTCGGGTGACGGCCGGTTGCTCGCGGCCAACGATCCGGCCCGCGACCTGCTCGGCATCCCCATCGACGCCGGTCGGATGACGGTCGTGCAGGCGGTCGGCAGCGCGGCTCTCGCCGAGTCGGTGCACGAGGCCAGGATCTCGCGCCAGCCGGTGACGATCGACGCCGAGCACCGCGGCCACGAGTTGCGGGCCACGGTCTCGCTCGTCGGGGACGAGACCCTGATGATCATCGTCGACCGAACGCGCGAGCGCCGGATCGAGGAACTTCGACGCAACTTCGTGGTCAATGCCTCGCACGAGCTCAAGACGCCGGTGACCGGCATCCAGACCCTCGCCGAGGCGTTGCGGGTCACCCTCGCACGTGATCCCGACCGGGTCCCGTCGCTGCTCAACCAGCTCGGCGACGAGGCCGAACGGCTCGCACGGCTGGTCAACGACCTGCTCGACCTGCGCAGGCTGGAGGAGCGCGGCCCGATGGAGCGGGTGCCGGTGGACCTCGCCGAGTTGCTGCGCCAGGTCGTGGTCGCCCAGCTCGCCGGGGCCGAACAGCGTGAGGTCGAGATCATCGTCGACGCACCGGACCGCGCCTACGTCGCGGGCGTGGCCGGCGACCTCGAGGTGATCGTGAAGAACCTCGTCGGCAACGCGGTGCAGTACAACCGTCCCGGGGGCACGATCGACGTCCGACTCACCTCCGACGACGGGGCCTATGTCCTGACCGTCCACGACACGGGCATCGGCATCCCCCAGCAGGACCTGTCCCGGGTCTTCGAGCGGTTCTACCGGGTCGACACCGCGCGGTCACGCGAGACCGGCGGGACCGGCCTCGGACTGGCGATCGTGCGTCACGCCGTCGCGCGCCACGGCGGCACCATCCGGGTCGAGAGCCTGCTCGGAGAGGGCACGACGTTCACCGTGGTGCTACCGGTGGACTCGCGGGACTGATACCGGCATTTCGCCCATCGCGCGACCAAGTCCGGACGGCACGAACGGCCGCTTGTCTGCGCGCCCGGGACGAGGAACCACGCTGGACAGGGACGAACGGGACGCGTGGGAGGCGACGGCTGCCGTCGTCGCCCACGAGCTCGGCACGCCATTGGCGGCCGCGCAGGCCGCCGTGCGGCTGCTGGCCGGCACCGACGACCCCGACGAGCGCGAGGAACTCGGCGACGCCGCGCTGCGCACCCTGCACCTGCTCGACCTGCAGGTCCGGCGCCTGCAACAGCTTGGGGGCAACGACCCCCGGCCGCAGCTGCAGGCCGACGTGGACCTCGCCGCGCTGGCCCGCGGCGTGGTCGAGGACCTGTCGCGGTCCACGTTGGGCGACCACCCCAGCTCGGTGACGGCGGGCCCCACCGTGCTCGCACCCGTCGATCCCGACCAGATCCGGCAAATCCTGTTCAACCTGCTCAGCAACGCGGCGAAGTTCTCGCCCGCGGGACGCGAGATCGTGGTCGACGTCGACGCGCGTGGCGATCGGGCCGTCGTGCAGGTCCGGGACCGTGGCGACGGGGTGGCTCCCGACGACGCCGAGCGCATCTTCGAGCGCTACGAGCGCGCCGCCGAGGGGATCCCGGGCGCCGGCATCGGACTGCACCTGTCGCGCAGGATCGCCCGCGCCCACGGCGGCGACCTGTACCTCGTCCCGGCCGAGGAGGAGGGTGCGGTGTTCGAACTCGTGCTGCCCCTCGCTGCGGGGGGCGAGACGGGGGACCGCGTCGAGGGGTGATCCAGACCGGCCGGGACCCGGGGGGACAGTAGGCTCCGCCGCCATGATCCCTCCCGGCCTGACCCGTGAACGCGGCAAGACGCTGCGGGCACCGGTCGTCCTCGACGAACTCGCGCGTGAACTGCCCGACGCGACGATCGCGCTCGAGTTCTCCGACCGCTTCGAACTGCTGGTCGCCACGATGCTCTCGGCGCAGTCGACCGACGTGAAGGTCAACGAGGTCACCCGGGTGCTGTTCGCGGAACTGCCGGGTCCCGAGGCGATCGCGCAGGCGCCGCTGGAGCGCATCGAGGAGCTCATCGGTGCGCTCGGGCTGTTCCGCCAGAAGGCCAGGAACGTCCAGGCCACGGCGCGCCTGCTGCTCGAACACCACGGCGGCGAGGTGCCCGGCACGATGGAGGAGTTGCTGGCACTGCCCGGGGTGGCGCGCAAGACCGCCAACGTCGTGCTCTCCAACGGCTTCGGCATCCACGTGGGCGTGGTCGTCGACACCCACGTCGCCCGGTTGGCACGACGCCTGCGGTTCACCCGCGAGGAGGACCCGAAGAAGATCGAGCGGGACCTCATGCGGCTGTTCCCGCAGCCGCGCTGGCTCGAGGTCTCCGACCTGCTCATCCATCACGGCCGGCGTACCTGCGAGGCGCGCCGGCCGCGCTGCGAGGACTGCGTGATCGAGCCGCTGTGCCCGTCGTCGCAGGAAGCCGGCCTCTCGGACAAGAGATAGCGCCCCGCGCGCGAGGCGACTGATAGCTAACGGCGTTGGACGCGGCGGGACCAGGCCAGCGTGCCGACGGCGAGCACGGAGAGCACGGCGGCCGTGACCGCCTGGACGGGGTGGAACGGCTCGGGCACCTCGACGGTCGGCGCGATCACCTCGAGATGGTCTGCCCGCAGGGTGATGCCGCCGCCGTCGTCCGGGTCGTTGCGCAGGAGCACGCCCTGCAGCAGCACGACGTCACCACGACGGCCGGGTCCGCCGACCGCCTCGATCCGTTCGTGGAGGCCGTCCGGCAACCACACCGCGAGGCCCTGGTTGAACCCACGGTGGTTGCGGTGACCGCCCATCGGGCCGACCGCGAGCGCGTAGTCGTCGTCGTTGACCTGCACCCAGACGCCGTCCCGACGCTCGATGAGGTCGCCGATGACCTCGCCGACGAACGTGACGCGTCGCCCGTCGAAGGCGATCGGGCAGGCGTAGACGTGGGCCGAGGTGATGCGCGTGTCGGCCGTCAGCGGCTCGCGGAGCCGCTCGAGCGTGGCCGCGTCGACATCGCGGCGGCAGCGGGTCGGTTCGGGCTCCAGCCCCACGGGCGGCAGGTCCTGCACGACCATCGCGGCGGTGTCGGTGAGCGGCTTGACGCGCAGCAGCAGTTCGGTGCCGGCAAGCACGAGGGCGAGCAGGCCGACGGCGGCAACGAGGGTCCAACGTGTCGGTCGTCGACGCCGTGGTCGGGGAGACGTGGTCACGCGGACACCCTCCCGCGGGCCAGCGAGATCGCATAGCCGATCAGCGCGAAGACGGCGACGAACTCGAGCCGACCGAGCCACATCTGGACCAGGTAGACGGCCATCAGCCCGCGCGGCATGGCCGGGTCGGTGACCCCGATCGACAGGCCGATGTTCGAGGCCGCCGACACCGACTCGAACAGGGTCTGGGTGATGTCGTAGGTGCCGTAGGTCAGCCCGACCATCGCCCCGATCAGGTAGGTGACGATGAACAGCAGCAGCACCGACGTGGCGGCCCGGGCGGTCTGGTCACGCAGGATGTGGCGCTTGCCGGCGAAGTACGTCGTGACGACCACCGCCGACTCGGGGTTGAGCAGTTTGCGCACGTCATGGATCAGGGTCTTGGCGGCGATCCCGACCCGCAGCGCCTTGATGCCGCCGGCCGTCGAGGACGCCATGCCGCCGATCGCCATGGCGGCCACGATCGCGGCCGGGGCGAGCGCGCCCCAGTCGCTCAGGAACGTCTCGCCGTTCTTGACCTGCGCGCCGGCACTGGAGACGGCGCTGAGCAGCGTGAAGAAGCCCTTGCGGATCAGTGGCTCGAAGCTGTCGTACGCGCCGGACCGGACCAGGCCGAAGCAGACGACGGCGAACAGCAGGGAGGTGGAGAGCGCGAGCGTGCGCGTCTCGATGTGCCGGGTGACCAGCCGCCAGTCGCCGTTCCAGAGCGCGAAGTGCAGCCCGAACGTGAGCGAGCCCGCCAGGAACAGCACCATCACCACGGCCTCGACCGCGAACGAGTGGTAGTAGGCCACCGACGCCTGCATCGGTGCGAACCCGCCGGTGTCGAATGCGGCGAAGAACAGGTTGATCGCGTGGTAGAAGGCCCGGCCCGGGGCGAAGCCGGCGACGAGCAGTGCCAGGAACAGCGCCGCGGTGCCGGCCACGAGGAAGACCATCGCGACGCGGAAGATGAAGCGGGCCGTGCGGATGAAGTTGGGCAGGATGCGTTCGTCGCGGGCCTCCGCGACGTACAGCGTGCCGATGCGCCCTCCGCCGGCGGCGAACAGGCTCAGTACGACGATGATGATCCCCTGGCCGCCGGCGAAGTGCAGCAGGTGGCGGTAGAAGTCCATCGACAGGGTCGTGTGGTCGAGGTCGCTGATCACCGACAGTCCGGTGGTCGTCAACGCCGACATGCCCTCGAAGACCGCCGACAGCCAGTCCTCGTAGTGGCCCGACAGGTGGAAGGGCACCGCGGCGAACACGGCCCCGACCAACCATGCGAGGGCGACCGTCACCATGCCGTGGGCCCAGGTCAACTGCTGACGGCTGGCCAGCTTCGCCTCGGACGCGCCGCCGACGATGCCGCACAGTGCCGCACCGATGACGAACGAACTCAGCGAGTTCCACTCGCGCAGCCCGAACGCGACCAGCGCGGCGACGACCTGGACGATCCCGAGGCCGAGCAGCACCTTGCCGAGGTAGTAGCCGATGAGCCGCAGGTCGTCGGCGCCGGGACGGAGGAGCACGCCGTCAGCCCACGAGCCACAGGGCGGCGAGCGCGATGGCGGCCGCGCCCGCGAGCATGATCACGAACAACACCAGCAGCAGACCGATGCCGCGGGCGGCGTTACCGGAACCGTGCTGCCGCTCGTCCCGAATCGTCACTTGCGACCACCCAGCAACGTGGCGGTCAGGCGCTCCTCGAACTCGGGGCTGGTCAGCACGACCACCTCGTCGCCGGGCAGCAGTTGGGCGCCGCCACGCGGGATCACGGTCTCGTCGCCGCGGAAGATCGCGACCAGCACGGCCTCGTGGGGCAGGTCGAGGTCCTCGATCGCGCGTGGCCTCGGTCCGTTCGGTCCGTCCGGGATGCGCAACTCGACCAGGCTGACCCGGCCACCTTTCAGGCTGGTGAGGTGGATCAACTCGCCGATCGAGAACTCGTTCTCGAGCAGTTCGGAGATCAGCCGGGTCGACGACACGGGCTCGATCCCGAGCCGTTCGAAGATCTCGACGTTCTTCGGGGTGTTGACCCGGCTGATGGCGCGCTTGACGCCGAACTCGATCTTGGCGAGCTGGCTGGCGACGAGGTTGTCGTCGTCCTCGTGGGTGGTGGCGACGAACACGTCGGCCCGGTCGGTGTGGGCCTGCTCGAGGTAGCGCACGTCGCAGGCGTCCCCCTCGATGACGAGCACGTCGGTGTCGGCCACGAGCTGTTCGCAGCGGGCCCCGATCCGCTCGACGACGGTGACCTCATGGCCCTTGCCGACCATGTCCTTGGCGATGTAGCGGCCGATCTTGCCGCCGCCGGCGATCACGACGTACACGAGCTACTCCTGGGCGAGGTGGATGCGCTCGCGGTCGAACGGGTCGCGGACCAGGTCCTGGATGCGCCGGTGGGCTGCGGGCTTCATCGCGGCGGTCACGATGTCGTCGCGTTCCAGTCGGTCGCTGCGGTCGGGAATGAAGACGCGGGTGCCGCGCCGGACGGCCGCGATCCGCAGTTGCCCGTCGACCTCGAACTCCTCGACCGTGGTGCCGTGGCCCTGCGTGTCGATCTCGAGGTCGACGATGGAGACGTCGGCGTCGGCGAACGCGACGTGCAGCGGGTAGCTCTCGTCGCGGAACTCGTTGAGGAATAGCTTGGCGATCAGCCCTGTACCGGACACGTAGCGGACCCCGAGCTTGCGGTAGACGTCCTCGCGTTCGGGGTTGAACAGCCGGGCGATCGTGCGCGGGACCTCGTACAGGTGGGTCGCGATCTCGACGGCCATCAGGTTGGCGTTGTCGAACCGCGTGACCGCGATCAGGCCGTCCGCGCGCTGGACGCCGGCCTGTTCGAGCACGTCTCGGTCGGTGCAGTCGCCGACCACCGTCTCGCCGTTGAACGCCGAGCCGAGTCGATCGAAGGCGAGAGGGTCGACGTCGCAGACCACGACGTCGGTGTCGGCGTCCTCGGAGAGCCGGTCGGCGATCTCGGCCCCGAGGCGGCCGCAGCCGCCGATGATGATGTGCACGCAGGGTTCTCTTCGCGGTGAGCGCGGGTGAGCAGGACCTCGTCCCGACAGGACAGTATGCCAATCCCGGTGGTCGGCGCGGGACCCGACCGCGGCCGGCGACGGCGGCAGGCGACGTCGATACCCTCGCCGGCATGCCCCCCACCACGCTCCTGCTCGCGGCCCCGCGCGGATTCTGCGCCGGTGTCGACCGTGCCGTCCTGATCGTCGAGAAGGCCCTCGAGGCGTACGGGGCCCCGGTCTACGTGCGGCACGAGATCGTCCACAACACCCACGTGGTCGAGTCGCTGCGACGCGAGGGCGCCGTCTTCGTCGAGGACGAGACCGAGGTGCCCGAGGGAGCCGTCATCGTCTTCTCCGCGCACGGTTCGCCCCCCGAGGCCTTCGCCAACAGCAAGCGCCTCGGGCACACCCTCATCGATGCGACCTGTCCGCTGGTGACCAAGGTCCACCACGAGGCCCGCCGCTACGCCCGCGATCGGATGGACATCGTCATGATCGGGCACGAGGGCCACCAGGAGGTCATCGGCACGATGGGGCAGGCGCCCCGCTCGATCCGGCTGGTCGAGACTCCCGAGGACGTCGACGCGCTCGACTACGGCGCCGACGCCAACGTGGCCTACATCACCCAGACCACGCTGTCGATGGACGAGACCAGCGCCGTGGTCGACCGGCTGCGCCAGCGCTTCCCGTTGCTGCACCAGCCCAAGAACGACGACATCTGCTACGCCACCCAGAACCGCCAGGACGCCGTGAAGGACCTCACGTCGCAGTGTGACGTGATCCTGGTGGTCGGCTCGCAGACCTCGTCCAACAGCAAGCGACTGGTCGAGGTGTCGCGCGACCGCGGCACGCCCGCGTACCTGATCGACTCGGCCGACGACATCGACCCGGCCTGGGTCGACGGGGCCGACACCGTCGGGCTCACCTCCGGGGCGTCCGCTCCCGAGGTGCTCGTCGAGGGCGTCATCGAGTGGTTCCGCGCCCAGGGCCTGCAGAAGGTCCGCACCGTCACGGTGGTCGACGAGGACGTCGAGTTCGCCATGCCGTCGGTGCTGGCCCGCAGGCTGCAGCAGAGCGGCTAGTCGTGGTCGGCCCGCGCCTGCACGTAGGCCGCCCACAGCGGTTCGGCCAGGACCTCGGCCTGCCACGGGCGTAGCTCGACCATCTCGCACAGTTGCGTCGCGTCCTCGGGATCGCCCGCCACTGCCCGCCACAGCGGCTTCGACGGGCACAGCACGCCGGCGTCGATCCCGAGGGCGTCGGCCACCTCGGCCCGCGCACGGCGCAACTCGTCGTAGACGCTGCGGTCGGCATCGGTCCAGCGGTGCCCCGACGTCTCGCGGGCTTCGGGCTCGGCGGCCGCGCCTCGCTCGACCGCGTCGAAGAGCTCCTGGGCGTACCGGCGCAGCAGGTTGCGCCGCCGCTGGCTGCGCCGGACCAGTTGTGGCGCCGTTCGTGGCGGCTCGAGTGCGATCGAACGCATCACGTCGTCGTGCAACAGGCGGTTGGGGGCGATGTCGTGCTCGCGCGCGAGCCGTTCGCGCTCCTCCCACACGGAGCGCAACATGGCGCGCTGTTGCGGGGACAGGCGGCCGCTTCCCTTGACCTTGGTCCAGTCGCGTGACGGCTCGATGGCGCGCTGGATCGTGGCTTCGAGTTCCTGCTCGTACCAGTGGCGGCGGCCGGTTGCATCGAGCCGGGCCGCGAGGTCGTTCCACAGCGCGGGCAGGTGCACGACGTCGCCCGCTGCATACGCCGACATCCCCGGCGACAGCGGGCGCTCGGCCCAGTCCGCCCGCTGGTAGGCCTCCTTGTCGGCGGTGAGCCGGACGCCGAGGACGGCCTCGAGCAGGCCACCGAGGCCGGTCGGCAGGCCCAGGAGCGCGGCGGCGACGGCGGTGTCGGCGACCCGGTCGGCGACCACGCCCTTCGCGGCGAGCGGTTCGAGGTCGTTCTCGATCGCGTGGAGGACGGCCACGCGACCAGCGTCGAGGAAGACATCGAGGTCGGGCATGGTGTCCAGCGTCACGCCGTCGAGCAGCAGGCAACGTCCGTCCACCCCGACCTGCACCAGCGCAGCCCGACGGAAGTAGCGGTCGGCGTCGGCACGTTCGACGTCGACACCGACCACGTCCGCGGCGACCGTCTGCAGCGCGGCGGCCACCTCGTCGTGCCGATCGACGAACCGCACCTGCGGGTCGTCCGCGGCGGCGGCCGCGCCCGTCTCGGTGGGATCCATTGGTCCTCGAAGTCGTCCGACGGCCCGTCAACCTAGCCGTGCGGGGCCGTCACCGACCTGTGGCACCATGCCGCGCCGCCCCATGGACCCACGCATGGGCGACGCCGACGAGGAGCGCTCCCCGCCATGCCGGACGTGCCGACCCTGCTGTGTGTCCATCCGCATCCCGACGACGAGTCGATCGCGTGCGGCGGGTTGCTGGCGGCGACGGTGGCCGCCGGACGCCGTGCCGTGGTCGTGACGTGCACGGGTGGGGAGGAGGGAGAGAACCTCGCCGGCATCGACCTCGGCGACGAGGACCTGGTCAGCCACCGCCGCCGGGAACTCGCCGATGCCCTCGCGGCGCTCGGCGTCGAGGAACACCACTGGCTCGGCTACC